>CBDUMS010000019.1:0-43388 GCA_965368405.1 uncultured Cyclobacteriaceae bacterium | reverse complement strand
TGGACAAGTCTTGAAGGTGCTCCACAAACCTATACGTTTACAGCAAATACCTCCATTGTTAACGGTAAGGTTGGCTTAGGGTTAATGGTGCTAAACGATAACATAGGCATCTCAAGCAATACCGAAGTGCAAGTAAGCTATGCCTACAAAATTTCTGATGCTAAGAATTATTTCTCCTTTGGTCTGCAGACAGGCTTTGTGAGTTATGCTACGGATCTCGAACCACTCAATCTCAGAGTAGACGACGACCCTCTATTTCAGCCGGGTGTAGCCAACGATACCAAGTTTAATGTGGGTGCGGGCGTTACTTATATGAATGATAAGATGTACATCAGTGTTTCGGTACCGCGAATGCTTAATACTAAAGTTGGTGACAGTAACGAAATCGTAGCTTATGATCGTCATTTCTACATAGTAGGCGCTTACTTATTTGATCTTAAGCCAGGTTTCAAAATCAAACCCTCTATTCTGGCAAGAGCTGTTCAAGGAGCTCCGATTTCTGTTGATGCGAATGTATCCTTTTTGATTAACAATCAATTCTGGGTTGGGGCCTTTACCCGGAACTTACAAACCTATGGTATCATGGCACAATTCGATTTTATGGAAGCCTATAAAATCGGATACTCATTCGAATTATTCGGTAAGAGCTTTACTAACACCCAGCTCTTAACTCATGAGATTATTCTAAGCGCCGATATCGCACTGTTTAGTCATCAGGATGTTTACCGTAGATTCTTTTAAGCCATGAGAATTTTAAAATATTCCGTACTAATTGGATTCTTGTTCTCCTATTCATTGGGGAGTGCACAGTTTGTTGTTAATAATCCTGGTAATCAAGGTGATAGCAACGCAGGTGATGGAGTCTGTAATAATGGCTCTGGGTTCTGTACATTAAGAGCGGCAATTGAAGAAGCCAACGCCTTACCAGGATTCAATACCATCAATTTTGAGGCGACACTAATAGGACAAACTATTGGCATAGATCAGCATTTTGAAATTAATGGTGCTGATGGTGTAATAATAAATGGTGATATTGATGGGGATTTTTTGCCAGACATTAGTATCGATGGTGGAAATGTCGGTCTTATAGCAGCATTTCACATATTGTCAGCAAACAACATTCTTCGTGGTGTAAACATTGTCGACGTACCGAACGGTCCAGGTGTACTTATTGATGGACCCGCAGCTACGAACAATGAAGTTTCAGGTTGCTATATCGGTACAGACTTAACTGGAACAGTTAATGGAGCTCCCAACCAAATAGGCATTCGAATCGAAACAGATGCAAATAATAATACCATTGGTAATTCAGCATTTGGGTTTAATGTCATTTCAGGAAATAGCACCGGGATATCTATTGAAAGCGCGACAGATAATAGAATTTACGCATCAATAATAGGTCTTGATCAGAACGGGGTTGCAGATTTACCGAACCTAAGCCAGGGTATCTCACTTCTGGATGCTGTTAATACAATAATTGGCGGGGTTGGTGAAGGAAATTTTATTGCCGGGAATAATCAAGAAGGTATTTTAATTGATAATTCAACAGGTACCATCGTAAGTGGAAATAGCATCGGCCTCGATTTAACGGGTGGTAGCGCTATTGGCAACGGAGCTGCCGGCATAAATATTACAAATGGTTCAGACGGTACGCTAATTGGTGTAGGCATTGCTGGAGGTGGCAATACAATATCGGGTAATGCCGCACAAGGGATAAATATTGAATCATCAAATATTACTGTCCTGGCTAATACTATAGGACTTGATCCTGCGGGGACTAACCCCATTCCTAATACAAGCCACGGTATTTGGATTCGAGTAGGAGCTTCGAATGTTAATATTGGTAATGAAAATGCCGATGGGAGAAATATTATCTCGAGAAATGGTGTACATGGCTTACTAGTCAGTGAGGGGTCGAATCTTATTCGGGGTAATTATATAGGACTTGGTAGCGACGGTTCTACACTTTTAGGAAATAATGGAATTGGTGTATTCCTCGCTAGTGGTACTGATAACATCGTTGGTGGCAATCTTGCCGGTGAAGGCAATGTTATTGCCGGCAATTCTGTTGGGATTTCAATTTCTACCGCCACAAATAAGATCTATGGCAATATTATTGGTCTTGATGCCACTGCGACTGCCGTTAAACCTAACTCGGGTGAAGGCATTCGACTAACGGCAAATGCCGTAGCGAACGATATCGGTGACGGCACTCCGGCAGGCGCCAATATCATTTCCGGAAATGGCTCAGATGGCGTTCTTATTTCAGGTCCCCTGGTTAACGGCAATGCCGTTAATATGAACTACATCGGCACAAATACATCAGGCGACAACCTTGGTAATGGGCAAGCTGGCGTACGTTTAGAAGCAGGTACGAGAGTTAATTCCATACCTCAAAATACTATAGCGTATAATCAGACTGGAATTTCAGCTGATGGAATTACTACTCAAAACAACTTCTGGACACAAAATTCAATCTATTCAAATACAACTGGCATAACAATTTCACCTGCCAGTGCACAAGGTGGTGTACTTCCTCCAGTAATAAGTACCGTTCCTATCGATGGCATGATTACCGGAACTTCTGCACCGGGTGCAGCAGTTGAAATTTATGCAGATGCCGCAGGTCAGGGTGAGTATTTATTTGGCGTGGCTGCCGATCCTTTAGGTAATTGGACCTGTACCTGTCTTGGGCCGTTATCGTCTATACCGGGTGGACTAAATAATATTACGGCTATCCAAACTGATGGCGCTAATTCTTCGGCTTTTAGCACACCGTTTCCTATACCAGTCCCTGCCCCTTTCATCACCACCTGGTCTACGACCGACAATCTGATTACGGTCCCAACCTTTGGTGGAGATTCTTACTTTTATGATGTGTATTGGGAAGAAATTGGAGTTCCTACTCATTTTGGTACGCTTACTGGCCAAACCGGAGACGCAATTATCGATGTTGATTTTGGAGGAGACTATCGCGTAGAGATCTCAGGGATTTTTCCCCGTATTTATTTTAATAATGGTGGAGATAAAGATGATATTTTAACCGTAGAGCAATGGGGTGATCAAATATGGACTTCAATGGGTTCTGCATTTAATGGTTGCACAAACTTAACGGTTCCAGCCATCGACGCTCCTGACTTGTCCGGTGTAACTGATATGACCTCTATGTTCCAGGGTGCTACCTCATTTAATAACCCTATTAACCATTGGGTTGTCGACAATGTGGTGATTATGCAGAATCTATTCTTTGACTGCGACATTTTCAATCAAGACCTGAATCTATGGAACGTTGGGAATGTGACGGACATGAGCGGAACCTTCAGCAGAGCTGCTGCTTTTAACGGGGACATAAGTAATTGGGATGTTAGTAGTGTTACCAATTTCTTTAACATGTTCAATGCTGCATCATCGTTCAATCAGCCATTAAATTGGACAATAAATACTACTCCGGCAGCTGCAATCAATATGCGTGCGATGTTTCAGAGTACTCCGTTTAATCAGGATCTGAATCTCTGGAATATGAGTGAGGTTGTGAATACACGTTCTATGTTTCGCTTGACCTCAGCTTTCAATGGTAATATTGATAATTGGGACGTAAGTAAAGTAACAGATATGGGCGCGATGTTCCTTGGAGCTGCCAGCTTTAATCGGAACATCAGTGCGTGGGATGTAAGTAGTGTCCAGTCCATGAATAGCTTATTTCAAGATGCGGTTTTATTTAATCAGGATTTAAGTGCCTGGAACAACCGATTGGGAAGTGTAACGGACATGGATTACATATTTAGTGGTGCCTTAGCATTTAACGGTAACATTTCAGGCTGGGTTGTTACTTCAGTTGTATCCTTACAAGGTTCATTTGCTAACACCACAAACTTCAACAGGTCGCTCTCCAGTTGGGACGTAAGCAATGTTGCCGATATGCGTTCAACCTTTGGCAATGCTAGTGGTTTCGATCAATCGCTGGGTAACTGGGATATCAGTAGTGTAACGGCTATGGACTTCATGCTCAATAATAGCGGGATGTCTTCCTCCAGCTATGATGCCACCCTCATTGGCTGGCAAGCCTTGGCCACAACACCAACTGGAATTAATTTGGATGCGGTTGGGGTGGCCTATTGTTTAGCTGGATCGGCAAGGGCGGCCTTGGTTGCCATTAATCTCTGGACAATTAATGATGCTGGCCAGAATTGCAATTTCATTGTCGCTACAAACCCTGTTGCGCATGCAAATAATATTGCTGTTACTTCTACAATTAGTTTAGATTTTAATGCTGACGTAGACTTATTATCAGTGCATAACAATAGTTCGAATGCTAATGAAGTTTATGATGATAATATTATTATCCGAGGCAACAAAACAGGTCAGCTTGAAGGAACATTTGCCTTAGGAGGTGATAATTCGATCGTTGTATTCACTCCATCCATAAGCTTTAAAGCAGGAGAGAAAATATCAGTTACTATTAATAATTCTGTTTTAGGTGCTGGTGGTGAGATCACTGCGCCTAGATCATTTAGTTTTATTGCCGCAAGCGGTCCATATGAAGGTACTTTCAAAGAGAGTATTACAGCTGGCATAAGTGGAGTAGTTAATGGAGCAATTGAATGGGGGGATTATGATAATGACGGAGATATAGACCTTGCAGCGGTTGGTTTTGATTTTGATTATAATTATGCTGCCAAAATTTTCAATAATAGCGGAGGTGTTTTTACAGATATTGGAGCACCATTAGAAGGCGTTATTTATAGCTCCTGCGATTGGGGTGACTTTGATGGAGATGGTGATTTGGATTTAGCCATAGCAGGCTTAGATGCTGGCAATAGTAGAATTGTCAAGATTTATGAAAATAATGCTGGGGTGTTTACGGACATTCTCGCATCCTTACAGGGAGTAGATTATGCCTCGATTGATTGGGGAGATTACGATAACGACGGTGATTTGGATTTAGCTGTTTTAGGAAGATATAGCTTTAGTCCAGACCAAAACTCGACAACTATCTATCAAAATAATGGTGGCTCTTTTACAGACATTGGTGCTGGTCTCATCGGCCTTTCAAACGGATCTGCAGATTGGGTAGATTATGATACAGATGGTGATCTAGACCTTTTTGTGACAGGAGCAGATGAAAGTTCAATCAGGTATGCCATAGTATACAGAAATGATGGTGGAAATGTTTTTGTTGATGGTGGCGAAGGATTACCCGGTGTTGAATTTAGCGCAGCAGACTGGGGAGATTATGATAACGATGGCGATCTAGATCTTGTAATGATGGGTGGCCAAAGTATAGGACCTAATGACGGGGTTTATATCTATCAAAACAATGCAGGCGTCTTTAGTGATATTGGTGCCGGATTTTCGAACGAATTTGAAGACGGCTCGGCACGATGGGCGGACTTTGACGGTGATGGTGACCTTGATTTAGGCCTTACTGGTCAAGATTATGTCCTTGGCGATTATGCAGCGTATATCTATAGAAATGACGCTGGTACTTTTGTGAATATTGGTGTGCCACTTTTTGGTGTAGCAGGACACGCCAAAGGAGAATGGGGTGATTTTGATGGTGATGGTGATCTTGATTTCCTCACTACTGGAGAAGACAATGAAAATTTCGAGGTTATTGCCCGTCTTTATGAGAACACTGTATTTAATGCTTTTGTTACCACATGGCAAACGGACAACCCAGGAGGAACATCAAATGATGACCAAATTACAATCCCTACAATCGGGGCTGGATATAATTATGACATCTATTGGGAAGAAGTAGGCAATCCGACCAATAATGGTACTGAACCTGCGGGCCAGACCGGCGATTACACCATTACTTTTCCAAGTCCAGGTCAATACCGGGTAGAGATCACAGGCGATTTCCCACGAATATATTTTAATGCAGCAAGCTTTAATCCAGATAAGGATAGTCACAAACTACTTACCGTAGAGCAATGGGGCGATATTGCCTGGACTTCGATGTCCGCTGCCTTTAGTGGCTGCATCAATCTACAAATTAATGCCAGCGATGCGCCCAACCTCTCCGGCGTTACCAGTATGTTCCGGATGTTTTATGATGCTAGTTCTTTAAACTCAAATATTAACAACTGGGACGTAAGTACAATCTCGGATATGAGTGAGTTATTTCGGGATGCTGATAACTTTAATCAACCGCTAGATAATTGGGATGTCAGTAATGTAACCAATATGTTCAGGATGTTCTCATTTGCACCACTATTTAACCAAGATATCAGCGCCTGGGATGTGAGTAATGTTCAGAATATGAATTCCATGTTTGCAGCTGCTACAAGCTTTAATCAGCCACTGGGAAGTTGGGATGTGAGTACAGTTACAGGCATGGGCTCTATGTTCTCCATTGCAACAAGCTTTAATCAGGATATTAGCACCTGGGATGTAAGCAATGTAACTGATATCCGCTCGATGTTCAATGGAGCAACAATCTTTAACCAGGATATAACTGGCTGGACTGTTAATGCAACTAGCTTCGCAAATCTGTTCAGAAATGCAGAAGCCTTTAATCAGGATATCAGTGGTTGGGACGTAAGCGCAGTGACAGATATGGAAGGGATGTTCTCAGGAGCAATAGCATTTAATCAGACTCTGAGCACATGGAATGTTAGTAATGTACAGTCTATGGCCGACATGTTCTCTTTTACCACTTATAATCAAGATATAACAGGCTGGAACGTAAGCACTGTCCAGGATTTTAACGCAATGTTTGCAGCAAATTCTGCTTTTAATCAAAACATAAGTTCATGGGATGTTACAAATGCCCGCGACATGCGTAACATGTTTAGTAATGCAACCTCCTTCAATCAGGATCTTAGTGGCTGGAATGTTATCAACTTACGATTTGCGGTGAATATGCTAAACTCATCCGGGCTTAGTATCGCCAATTATGATAATCTCTTGGCAGGTTGGGCTGGGTTAACCTTACAAAGCAACGTAAGTTTCGGTGCACAGGGACTATTCTATTGTGCATCCGCGACTCCCAGAGCTGAGCTTATCGCTAATTTTACCTGGTTTATTACTGATTCCGGATTAGGATGTATTTCAGTGTTTGAGGGTACAGACGTATCAGGCAATGAAGTGCTTAATGCTCAACCAACACCAATAAATTTGGGCTCAGGCTTGCAAGGGGTAGGAAAAACGGTACAATTCACCATTCAGAATGAGTTAGCTAATGACATCACAACGTTGGCAATTACCGCTTCCGGTACGGCCTTTAGTATTACTCAACCTGCAACAATAATCTCGACTGGCTCAACCTTGACTTTCGATGTAGTATTAACTACAAGTGCAGCCACGGGCAACTATGCAGAAACTATTTCGATAGTAAGCGATCAATTTACTACGCCATTTGTATTCGATATAACAGCAGAAGTTACAGCTACGCCTGAACCAGAAATAGAGATATTCGATGGATTAACAAATTCAGACCCTTTACTACCGGATGGCGATATTATCGGATTACAAATGGGGTCTGAACCTCGTGGCACCGATTTGGTTGATGTAATTACGATTACCAATATTGGCTCTGCAGATTTAAACATTACTGCTCTTGATATTTTAGATCCCGCTTTTACCCTCGATGTGACTGCTCCTTTAACTATACCGGTGGGAGGCGAGCAGAATGTATTTATAACTTTAGATGGTACTCTTGGTCTCAGTTATTTCTCGAACCTATCCATCACCTCCAACGATACCGATGAAACCGTTTATGATTTTCCGGTGCGCGGTACTATTCTCGGGCCTGACATTAATGTTTATGATGGTCCTGATCGTTTTTCTCCAGAAATTTTTGACGGTCAGGCGGCACCACTTGATATTGGTGCTTCGAATGAGGGCACGGATCTTACCTATCAAATTACCGTACTCAACTACAATCCTGTCGATCTTGACATCTCCTCTATTAGCATATCAGGAACGTCCTTTACGCTTAGCCCAACCAGCCCAATTATACTCAATGCTGAAATAGATGCCATTTTCGATAGTTTTCAATTAACAATAACACTCGATGGCTCAACCCTCGGCGTCTTCACTGAAACGATCTCGATTGTCTCCGACGATGATGATGAACCTATCTTCGATTTCCAGGTTACTGGTAGCATTGTGGCACCGCCTCATATCTATTGGACGGAAAACATTGGTGATGCCTTCAACGATGATGAAATCCATCGTACAGATCTGGATGGCAATGATTTCTCTCGCTATTATTCTGGTTTTGCAGATGAAATCTCAGGACTAGTTATCGATACTGCAGCCAATCGACTTTATTGGACCGACGCGGCTCAGGCAGAAATAATTACTGGTGAAATTGGCGCTGGTGGCCTAGCCTCTGGACCTACCGTCCTTGTCGATTATAATCCTGGCTCAGCTGGAGGACTTTATGATCTTGCTCTCGATTTAGCTAATGGACATATATACTTTACCTATGCCAATGCCGAAACCGGGTTTACGAACAAAATCGTACGGGTAAATCTAGATGGCACTAACCCGATTGAACTTATAGATCTTGGTTTTGAAGAACCATTTGGTATTGACCTTGATTTAACCAATAACAAAATTTATTTCACAACAAATTTAACGGCCACAGATCAGGATTCCAGATTGTACCGATCAGACCTAAATGGGTCCAATCTAGAACAACTCGTCTATACCAGTACATCAATTGTCAATCCTGTTTACTTCAGAGATGTGGAAGTAGACTTAACCAATAACGTTGTTTATTGGGCAACTGGAGAAGAAGATCTTCCTGGAGCTATATATTATAATGTATTAACAGAAGCCGCTCCCTACAGCGCTCCTGCTTCGTTTACCACAACAGGCGAAATACGTGGCTTAGATTTAGACCCAATTAACAGTAAACTATACTGGATGTGCCGCGGCGCAAGCAACGGAACGGTACCAGCCGCAGTTATGCGATCGAACCTCGACGGCACTGTTAAAGAAAGTGTGTTCACGGTAACCTTATATCCTACTAACTATCCTACTGACCCAGCAGGATCATCATTTATTGCTCTCGATTTACGAGGTCTTGTCTCATGTCTTACACCACCAACAGCCGATGCAGGGCTTGATCAAACCGTTTGTGAAGGAAACGTCATAAATCTGAATGGTGTAATTGGCGGGGCCGCTTCTACCCTAACCTGGTCCACGTCAGGCGATGGTACTTTTGATAATAATACCTCTGCCTCTGCACAATATACCCCTGGCACAAACGATATTACCAATGGGTCAGTAACGATTACCATTACTAGCGACGATCCTGATGGCCCGGGTCTATGTTTGCCAGCTTCGGATGATCTTATTATTACGATTGGACCGCAGCCTACAGTAAGTGTTGATTCTGATTTTACGATTTGTGAAGGAGATGCTGCAAATGTGAATGCGGTTATAGGAGGTAGTGCTTCAACACTAACGTGGACGACTTCTGGCGATGGAACCTTCGACAATAGCAACAATCTTACAGCAAACTATACACCCGGCACAACCGATGTGAGCACTGGCACAGTAACCTTAATAGCCACTACGGACGATCCTGATGGAGCAGGATCCTGTATAGCTGCCAGCTCATCTCTGGTAGTTAGTATCGATGCTACACCGACCGTAGATGCAGGAGTAGATCAAGCCGTGTGTGCTAACGAATTGGTGACATTATCTGGAACTTTAGGTGGCTCGGCCCTATCGGCTACCTGGTCGTCGACCGGTGATGGAAGTTTTGATGATATTAATAGCCTCACGGCCGATTATACACTCGGTACATCAGATATTGCAACAGGAACCGTTACCCTCACCCTTACTTCCGTAGCAACCGCTGCCTGTATTTCGGTATCAGATCCGCTAACAATTGCAATAAGTCAACCCATTGCAGTAGTAGATCAAAGTGCGACTCAAAATGTAGGAGAAACTAGTATAATTGATCCTACTTTAGGAGGCAGTTTTAATACTGGCGATGTGCTTACGACAACACTTTTAATACTACCCACAAAAGGATCGGCTACTATTAACGCCGACGGTACAATTAGCTATACTTCGAATGAAGGAAATGGCGGAACGGATAGTTTCGAATTTGAGGTTTGTAATCAGTGCGGTTTATGCAGTGCGGGTTTAGCAACAATTAACCTAACTAACGAACCTCCTGAAGTAGATATACCTCCTGCCAACGGCCAACCTGGTGGCGTTGTTACCGTAGATGTTCTCTCTGGAATCACGGATAAGAATGGCAATATCGATCTTTCTTCACTCAAAGTAATCGTTCAGCCTACGAGCGGAGCAAACGCTTTTTTCGATACCGATGGCAATCTTACCGTTGATTATACCGGAATAGACTTTGTAGGAACAGATCAGCTTACAATAGAAATTTGCGATTTCGATGGATTGTGCACCTCAGAAATCATTACGATAGAAATAGCGGTACCAAAAGTGATCGTTTATAATGCTGTCTCGCCTAATGGTGATGGCAAACACGATTATCTTGAACTGGAGAATGTTGAGTTCTTTCCTGCTAATACGGTAGTAATATTAAACCGTTGGGGTGATATTGTGTTTGAAATGGATGGTTACGATAATATCGCCAATGTATTCGAAGGTAATTCGAATCGTGGCGGCAATGGCGAATTACCATCGGGCACCTACTTCTATAAAATAGACCTAAAAGATGGCTCTCCGGTCATAAACGGATTCTTTACGCTTCGGAAATAGACTTATTTATCTTTAAAATGATTCCAGCCCTGAGCTTGTAATGGTATTAGACTGCCATTTTTAGTCACTAGACCAGGCACTGGTTCGGTTTTATCCATATGGCCAATAAAATGAATATCAGGATGCTTCTTAAGCTTCTCATGATCATCTTGCTTAATAGTGAAAAGTAATTCATAATCCTCACCCCCATTAAGCACACAGGTAATCGGGTCCAAATTAAATTCAACAGCCGTCTCATAGGTCTGATTATCGATAGGCAAATGCTCTTCGAAGATACGCAGACCTAACCCTGAGTGTTTATTCAAGTGCAAAAGCTCAGATGCAAGCCCGTCGCTGATATCTATCATGGATGTAGGGATAACATTCGATTCCCGCAACTCATGGATTATATCTAGACGCGCTTCCGGTTTAAGTTGTCTGCCCACTACATACTCGTATTTGTCTAATTGGGGTTGGATATCCGGGTTAGCCAGGAAAACCTGCTTTTCTCGAGCCAAAACCTGAAGCCCGATGTAAGCTCCGCCTAGATCGCCTGTTGCACAAATTATATCTTGATCTCCAGCTCCCGAACGCTTTACAACTTTATCTTTTGGCACATGACCAATGGCCGTAATAGAAATAAATACCCCGGCAGCAGAAGAAGTAGTATCGCCGCCAACAAGGTCAATATTATAATGATCGCAGGCAGACTTTACGCCTTCATAGAACTCATCGATAGCCTGTAATGAAAACCGGTTGCTTACCGCAATACTTACGGTTATCTGGCTTGGTATTGCATTCATTGCCGCAATATCCGACACGTTTACCGCTACCGACTTATAACCTAAATGCTTAACCGGGTAGTAAGAAAGATCGAAATGAATACCTTCGGTCAAAATATCAGTAGAAATAACCTGTAGCTCTCCGCCCGCATCAATTAGCGCAGCGTCGTCGCCGATGCCCAAAACCGTGCTGGGCTGCCTGTTTTCAAACTTACTGCTTATCCGGTCTATTAGACCAAATTCGCCAATTTCGTCCAGTTCATTTCGTTTATTTTCTTCCATTGTTTAGTGCTTATCTTCGCAAAGTTCTACCAAAACACCATTGGTGCTCTTGGGGTGAATAAAATTGATCATCTTATTATCGGCGCCAGCCTTCGGATTTTCATTTAACACAATAAACTCATCCTTGATTAACTGGGCAGATTTCTCCTCGACATTATCAACATCAAAAGCAATGTGATGGATACCCTCTCCCTTGCGCTCAATAAACTTTGCGATCGCCGAATCTTCCTTTGTTGCTTGCAGAAGTTCTATCTTGACCTCTCCTACTTTAAAAAACATGGTGGTGACACCTTCCGATTCTACCGATTCCGTTTTATAAGCCTCTGAACCCAGTAATTTTTCGAACTTTACTTTCGCAGCATTTAAATCTTTAACTGCTATACCAATGTGTTCAATTTTATTCATATTTCACTAGTTTTGTAGTACAAGCAAAAATTTTTTCTATTGAGAACAAAGATAGAAGCTATTTTGTTAGAATAGAGGAAACCATGGAGCAAACTACCGACATACATATTGAGCTGGCCAGAATTCAAAAAGAAATCCAAAATCATTTGGGTCTTTCAAGCAATTCATTGGTCTTCAATTATAGCACGATGGACGGCAAGGTAAAGGTTGATTTAATCACGATCAACCCACGTCATAACCAGTCGTTTTTATTTCATAGCACCCTGAGTTACGAAAAACTTGATGCCTTGAAAATGATGCTGGAATATGTGCGAAATTATCGTGAAAAGGATAGCCCATACACCATTCAGTGGACTATAAAAGGCGACAAAGAGCTTCATACTTCCTATTTCCGAGCCAGCAATGTATATGAAGCGCTGGATAAACTTTATTATGGCCGAGACATGAACAATATCACTGTTTTTAGTGTTGTTCTAAATCCAATTACATAAACGTATGATTAACATTACAGAAAAAGCTATAGCCAGACTGGCAGATTTAAAGAAAGAAGAAGGCCACCCAGATTCACATAATCTTCGCGTAGCCGTTGAGGGTGGTGGCTGTTCAGGATTAATGTACGACCTCCGCTTTGATGGTGAAATCAGCGAAAAAGATGAGATTTTCGAAGATCGAGGGCTAAAGATACTTGTGGACAAAAAAAGCTTATTGTATCTGCTCGGCACAACGCTCGATTTTTCAGATGGTCTAAACGGGAAAGGGTTTCAGTTCATAAACCCTAACGCCTCGAGAACCTGCGGCTGTGGCGAAAGTTTTGCGGTGTAGGAAACAGATTTAAGACTTGAGATATTAGATTTAAGTCTTGAGATATTAGACTGTAGATCTGAGATTTTCGATGTTTATTGTTTTATATCTTCGGTCTTCAGTCTACCGTCTTCAGTCTACCGTCTCCGGACTATCATCTTCCTAATACGCCCTTACAAGCTTACCTTCCATATAGTTAACGAAAGCCTTATTCACGACCCTGTTGCCTCCGGGAGTAGGGAAATCGCCCGTAAAGTACCAGTCTCCTGAGTGATTAGGAATAGCTTTATGAAGAGCATCAACTGTCTGATAAACTATCTCCAAATCTGAATTTAAGATTTTTGGTTTAACGATCTCACCAATCTTGTTAGAAATCTGCTCCACCGAAAATAGGTCGTAGAGTTGATTGACATAGTTTACTGGGTCGTTATTCTCAACCGCTAACTTGCACTGTTCGTAAGTCTCTTCGAGTTTATGTTCCAGGTTATTATCCTTAATAAGGGCAATCAGAGCTCTGAAGGCCACAAATTCATTCATTTTAGACATATCTATACCATAGCAGTCCGGAAATCGAATTTGTGGAGCAGATGATACAATTACTATCTTCTTTGGTTCTAATCTGGAAAGAATTGTAAGAATACTTTTTTCAAGTGTTGTGCCACGAACAATCGAATCGTCGAGAATTACAATAGTATCCACTCCTTTTTCAATTACCTCGTAGGTGCTATCGTAAACGTGCGCTACTAAATCATCACGATCGGCATCGTCGGTGATAAAGGTTCTCATCTTAACGTCCTTAAGCACTAGTTTCTCGACGCGTGGTCTAAAACCCAATAACTCCTCTACAGAATCCAAACGTGGCTTTTCATCTAGAATAACCTCGCGCCGCATATCGGAGATATAATCTTCTACGCCTTCTATCATTCCTAAAAAGGCCGTTTCGGCAGTATTAGGAATATAAGAGAATACTGTATGCTTTAAGTCGAAGTTGATAGATCGTAGAATCTGCGGCACCAGCAAACGACCCAGCATCTTGCGCTCTTTATAAATATCGGGATCGGTACCGCGTGAGAAATAAATACGCTCAAAGCTGCACGATTTTTTCTCTAGCTTTTTAATAAACTGCTTCTCCTCGTATTCACCATTTTTATTGATGATCAAGGCGTGCGCCGGTTGAATTTCATGAATCTCTGAGTAATCGACGTTAAAGGCCGTTTTAATTGCCGGTTTTTCCGACGCTACCACAACAACCTCATCATCAGCATAATAATATGCAGGACGAATACCTGCCGGATCGCGAGCGACAAAAGCTGCCCCATAGCCTGTTAGCCCGGCCATTGCATACCCCCCATCAAAATCTTTACAAGACCGCTTAAGGACTTTCGCTAAATCCAGCTCGTTACTGATGATCTCAGCAATTTCCGTATTGGAGTATTTCCCTTTGTATTTATTAAATATCGTTTGATTCTCTTCATCCAGAAAATGACCAATCTTTTCCAAAACAGTCACAGTATCCGACTTCTCCTTTGGATGCTGACCCAGGTCAATAAGAATTTGCACCAGCTGATCAACGTTGGTCATGTTAAAGTTTCCTGCCATTGCCAAACTTCTGCTACGCCAGTTGTTCTGCCGCAATAAAGGGTGACAATTTTCGATGCTATTTTTACCATGAGTACCATAGCGAAGATGTCCCAACCATAGCTCACCGGTAAAAGCTATGTTTTTAGTAAGCCAGTATTCATCTAAAAAATTTTCCCCACCATGCTTACCTGCCTTAATGTATTTTCGATCAATCTTACCAAAGATGTTTGAAATAGGATCTTTATCGACCGAGCGGTAACGGCTAATATATTTGAATCCAGGTTCTTGATGTAATTTGATATTGGCAACGCCTGCGCCATCCTGCCCCCTATTCTTTTGCTTTTCCATAAGCAAATACAGCTTTTTAGCTGCATAGGTAGGCGTTCCGTACTTTTCTATGTAGTAAGCCAGAGGCTTACGGAGTCGGATTAAAGCAATCCCACACTCATGTTTAATTACATCACTCATTCGAACCCGGGCACTTGAGTTTCAAAAGTAAATACTTAAAATGAGGTAATGTCATTAATCTAAAAAATTATTAACTATTCCCATAATTTATATTCTTCTAGGTGAACATTTTTACCAAAGAAGTAGTTCGCAGAATTTTCAAAATCCTTGGTATAGTCAGATACAAAGAAATGATCCTTATCTGATCGTCTATTCTCTCGCAGCAAATTGTTTTCTTCCAAATAAACCCTTAAGTAGTTGGCTGTAATTATCGATGAATCATGTATGGCTACGGAATTTGAATAGAAGTTCTGAATATCCTTTTTTATAAGGGGGTAATGCGTGCAGCCAAGAATAAGATCCGTAATGTTATCCAATTCTGGTTGCGTCAAATAATTTGAGATAATATCTTCCGAGACTCGGTTATGGATAAATCCTTCTTCAATCATTGGCACAAAAAGGGGTGTAGCTAACTCCGCTACATCGAAGGATTGATTAACTGCCTGCAACTTGCTTTTATAGATACCACTGGCAATTGTTCCACGGGTACCAATTACCCCAATTTTCCGCGGTTTCGCTGCATCTGTTACCAACTCTACCATAGGATCTACAACATTAATAATTTTTGCACGACTGGCAGCATACTCGGTTAACAACTCATAGGCCACCGAAGAGGCTGTGTTACAGGCAATCACAATTGCCTTGCAACCTCGTCGTATTAATAAATCTGTAATCTTAATGCTATATGCCTGAACAGCAGCGGCCGACTTATCGCCATATGGCAAATGTGCAGTGTCTCCAAAATAGATTAATTGTTCATCAGGAAGCAGGTTTTTAATCGCATGGGCAACCGTTAAACCACCGATCCCACTATCAAAAATCCCAATAGGTGCTTGTGCATATTTTGGCATATGCAATAATAGGCCAAATCTTAGGTTTTAGGCGTTAGATGTATTAAAATTGGATTGAAGTATATCATCCATTTCAAGATTACCTAGCCTAATGAAAACTTCGTTAAAAATACTATTGGTGGGCATTTTGCTCCAACTAGCTTATGCTAAATCTTATGCCCAAGACTCTTTAGCAATTTCGCAAGAAATGTATAATATGGGCATGGAGCTTTTCGAGTTTTCAACACGAAAGCAAGCTACTGAAATGTTCATTCAGGCTACCGATTTTAATCCTGATTTTGCTGAGGCTCATTTGATGGCGGGCAAGGCTATTCTGATGACCGTACACAAGGAAGAAGCTCTACCCTACCTGAAAAAGGCATACGATCTCAATCATGAAGTTGATGAGGAGATTCTTTACCTAATTGGCGAGGCACATCAGTACAGTGAAAATTTTGATACGGCCATCAAGTATTTTACTGCCTACCGCAAGCAACTCGCTCAATCGTTATCCTTTGAAAAAGCCCGGAAAATCTATGATCTGGACTGGAAGATCTATGAGTGTCGGAATGCTAAAATATATCTCGCCAACCCTGTAGATGTAGATATCACGAACCTTTCAGAAAAAATTAATTCGGAATATCCTGATTACGCTCCCGTAATTACGGCCGATGAAAAAAAATTAATCTTTACTTCAAGAAGACCGCATGACAACGCCAACGCCAATGTAGCCGAAGACTTTGAATACTACGAAGACATCTATTATTCTGATAATATTAACGATCAATGGCAAGCAGCCAAACCATTCGATTCTCCCATAAATGGAAATTATCATAATTCTGATGTCGGGCTATCCCCTGATGGTACAGTCCTCTATATTTATACTGATGAAAACGGAGGCGATATCCTTGAATCAGATTTTGAAAATGGGAAATGGACGACACCAAAACCAATTAAAGGTCTAGTCAACACCCCGTATCACGAGAACTCAGCTAGCATTTCGAACGATAAAAAATCACTTTACTTTACCAGCGATAAACCTGGGGGATATGGGGGCACAGATATTTATATTAGTCGTCTTGATAATAATGGTCGCTGGGGAAAGCCAGAAAATCTTGGCCCAATAATCAATACGGAAAGAGACGAAGAAGCCCCTTTCATTTCCAAGTCTGGTCTTCATTTATATTTCAGTTCAAATGGTCACGCCGGAATGGGTGACCTCGATCTGTATCGGGCTGTGCGCGAAAGTGAATCCGGAGAATTTACCCGACCGGTAAATTTAGGGTACCCCATAAATTCTGTTGAAAACGATATCTTTTTCGTATTGAACGGAGATGAGTCCCATGCGTATTATTCGTCGGTAAAATCAACAAGTAAGGGGGAGCAAGATATCTACAAATTAAATATGCAACGCTGGAAGCCTATTAATTTGGATAGCCTTTTAAAAGTTGAAAAAATTGAAGTAGAAGTAGACGAGCCAGAACCCGTTGTCGTGCCAGAAACTCCTGTAGCTCCAGTGAGCAAACCGGTAGAAACGACACCTATAGCTGCCGAAATCTCGTTGATCATGACACTACTTGATGCCAGAACCTTAGATACACTTGAAGCACAAGTAGTACTGGTTGATCAAAAAAGACAAACTGTGAGTTCTGGAGAGCTGAACAGTGAAAAGGCCTATGCCATCAGCTTCACTAATCAAGATCACACCCAATATCGAATCAAAATCCAAAAAGAAGGCTATCTCCCTTATGAGTCTATGATTCATGTATTAGGAGTTGAAAAGCGCACGAATGAACTCTATGAAACCGTGGCGTTAAATCCATTGGAAAACACTTATACAGGGATCATGAATGTTTTCTTTGGCCATGATAGTGCCCAGCCCAACGGTTATGAAGATATCCAGTATCTGCAATACTTAATGAAAGATAACCCTGGAATTAAGGTTGAAATTAGTGGACATACTGATAACACAGGCGACGCAACCTATAATCAACAATTATCCCAGCGAAGGGCAGATGCGATTAAAGACTATCTGGTTGAAAATGGAATAGATGCCTTTCGAATAGAAGCCGTCGGAATGGGAATGAATAACCCTATTGGCGATAATGACACAAAAATAGGCCGGCGATTAAATCGACGAACGGAGTTTAAGATAATTATGTAGTCAGTTTGCGCACTACTTTGGTTCGCAAAGCGTAGAGATTAGCTGCTGTTCTCCAATTAAAAGAGAAGATTGCACGCTTAAGTTCATAGAAAATCCTAATAGCTAATGCTCCGTACTCCGCTTTTGTATCACAAAGGTCGAATGCTTTTAGACATACAATATACGTAGAGTCTAATATTGAACTCCTAAACTGGTATTGTCCTCTTCCGTGCGAATCTTGTAAAACTCTTTTTACCACCAATACCTCTGCTGAATAACAATATTTAAAGTACTTCGATGATCGCACCCAGAAGTCGAAATCCTCATAAGCAAGAGTTTCGTCGTAGCCTCCAAGTCGTTCTAAGACTTCCGCAGAAAACATCATGGTTACCGGGTTGATAAAGTATTTACTCAAAAGCTGCTCAAAAATCAGCCCTTCAAGAGCAGTCCCATGATAATAATCGCTGCTTCGATGTTCTTTGAGCAACTTACCTTCATGATCTATTAATTGAGCATCGCAATAATGGACACCATAGTCCTGCCCCTTTTCTTCTAACATTGTTACACCTCTTTCTATTCTATCAGGAAGAAGAAAATCATCAGCGGCAAGATCAATAAAATACGCTCCGGATGCCATGCTCCAACCTATATTAAAGGCTTTACAGTTGCCAATATTTTCATCTAACGCAACAAACTTAAATTGTTCTTTCCTACCCTGAACGGACTTAATCGCTTCAACGCTAGCATCTGAACTTGCATCGTCAATAACAATGAGCTCGATGGCATTATAGGTTTGGTTGAACACCGATGTAATTGCCTCCACTACATAATCTTGATGATTATGGCATAAACAGATAACAGAGACTAATGGACTTTTACTGGACATTCGATAACCTCAACTTATTCTTTTGTGAAACTTTGCACCCTAAATGCTTTTTGAAATCAAACAACCCTTTATTTAGCTTTCCATTCACAGTAGATATTCCTAAATCCAGAATCTCGATTTGGTGCGTTTGACAATAGGCGTATATTTCTCCAATGAGCATCACCAACGGACTTTTCGATCGATAAGATGAATTATCACCATGGTAGAAATTATACATAACCTTATCGGTAACTAATATACTTACCGTTGCCGCGATAAGGATTTCTTCATCATATAAGCAGAAGAGCAGATAACGTTCCGGAAAGTCTTTAATTACACTAGCTAATTCATCATATGATAATGAAACAGGGTACCCTTTTCGCTCATGAGTCTGCACAATCAGTTTATATATTTCTGGAAGTTGCTCAATACCGACTAGCGTATGCCTAAAACCGGAGCCCATGGCGATTTTCAGCTTCGATAATTCACTTCGTCTTATCAGATCACCAAAGGTCTGTGCTCTTACCTCAAGGTGTTGGTTTAGCTCACTACCGATAACCACGTATCCGGATGATAGTAAGCAGCTCTCGAAAAATTCAGCATTTGGATAACACAATGCAGGCTCCGAGATTGTAATTGTGTCGATAGCTTGACCTACCAGATCCGCTCGAACATCTTGTAAAAACTCTGATAATGCATCTTTAGGCACTGTGTCCAATAAATCTATTGAACCAAAAGTAGCCCGATAGCCACTAATCGCTTCGCGATCGTGTAGTGTAAATACAATGCGTGCTATTATAATATCAGACTTTAAAAGCAAATAACAACGTAATCTGTTTTGCCTCGGTGCATGAAAAGTTGATGTATTAAATACACTTCCGCCAATCAACTGAGGGATACTTTGACTAACTTTTGTTTTATAAGGAGACATGCGAGGAAAACTTACCCTGCCAAATTACTATTTTTGCCAGCAAACAACGATCAATGTTATTTCTCGTTTTATCGATTGTACTTAATGCATTAATATTTGCCTTCTTCAAATGGTTTGGCTTAAAGAAGATCGATACCTTTCAAGCCATTGTGGTAAACTATTTCGTCTGTGTTCTCACCGGTGTTTCATTTACAGGTCTAGGCGATTTTTTAAACCAACCCAGCGATAGTCCATGGATTTACATTGCGCTCGCTTTAGGTGCAGTATTTATTCTCATTTTTAATTTGATGGCAATTACTGCACAAAAGTTTAGCATGGCTGCTGCATCCATAGCGAGTAAGATGGCCTTTGTGGTACCTGTACTTTTTTCAATTTTCTATTTGAAGGTTCAGAGTAATTTTCAATGGTATAACGTAATTGGGGTAATTCTTGCCCTTGCAGCAACGTATATGAGCTCCGCGAGCCCTAAGGATGAGCATAAGGTGCAAAAGCGATGGGTGCTCGTTTTGCCATTTCTAGTGTTTATCGGAAACGGCCTTATCGATACCAGCATCAACTTCACCAATCTGCGCTATCTTAATGAATCTACTGCCGCCGTTTTTCCTATATATATCTTCCTCTCAGCAGCCGTAATAGGAGGAATTATCATGCTTTTCCAAAAAGCCCCTCTTTACAGAAGTAGTATAACTGCTGGACTGGTTTTGGGCATTGTAAATTATTTTACCGTGTATTTTTTCCTGCGAGCCTTAGGACAGCTTAATAATAATGGTGCCTTTGTATTCCCAATCTTCAATACGGGTATTGTTATTCTCAGCGCCCTAATTGGAATTTTATTCTTTAAAGAAAAGCTTTCTAAGCTCAATATGGCTGGAATACTTACTGCTATTCTAGCCATTACTCTGGTAATGCTCTGATGATTGTATATGAATACAAAACGCTAATTGTTCCTGGTGAGGGACTTTACAAGGAAAAAGGCAGTAAGTTCATTGCATTTGCCTACCCAGTTGATTCGATAGAGGAAGTAGAAGAAAAACTTGCAGCACTGCGAAAAGAATTTTACGACGCCCGACATCATTGCTACGCCTATCGCTTAAACCCTAATGCCGATCTCTATCGTGCAAATGATGACGGCGAACCCAATCACTCTGCTGGCGACCCTATCTTAGGTCAGATAAAATCATTTGACTTAACGAATACGCTTATTGTTGTTATTCGTTATTTCGGAGGCACAAAACTTGGCGTAAGTGGGCTCATTCATGCATATAAAACTGCAGCCGCCGATGCCCTTAGCCAAGCTACCATAAAAACACTACAGGTAGAACAATCGATTTCACTGCAATTCAACTACCCTGCTACCAACGAAGTGATGAAACTTCTTGATAAGCACAGAGCTGTAATCCAAGATCAAAAGTTTGACACCAACTGCAGCATCACAGCCTTACTTCCCCTTAAAAAACTTGAACAATTTCAAAAAGATACTCAGTTGCTTATTGATTTAGGTTCGGAAATAAGCCTCAAAATCATGGGATTATAATACTTTATATATATTGAATATAACTATTTCAAGAACTTTTATCGCAAGCTACTATTTTTCACTTAGTACTTGGCCATGCACAGTACCTTTGCCGTATATAGTTATGGTTATAAACTAAAATTAACAACATGAATGTGGAGAATACACAAATTCAAATGCGAAAGGGTATTCTCGAGTACTGTGTTTTACAGATTGTTTCACGAGGCGAAGTGTACGCCTCCGACATGCTCGAAGAACTTACCTCTGCAAAAATCATGGTCGTTGAGGGCACCTTGTATCCACTCCTAACCAGGTTACGTAAATCTGGTTTGGTTGAATACAAATGGGTAGAATCTAACTCCGGCCCCCCAAGAAAGTATTACAAGCTTACCACCGAGGGTAGCAACTTTCTTGAAAACTTAAACATTACCTGGAATGACTTGGTGAAGTCGACAAAACATATAGTCGCCAAAAAGAGAGCCAAGAGATCTACCACAACTAAGAAACAATCATGAAAAAGAATATAAGCATAAACATTAGTGGTATCATCTTCCATATTGAGGAAGATGGCTATCAAAAACTCAAGGAGTATTTAGAATCGATAAATAAGTACTTCTCTACCTTCGACGGGAGCAGTGAGATTATTGCTGATATTGAAAGTCGCATAGCCGAAATATTCCTCTCTAAGCTGAATGAAGGCAAGCAAGTTATCAATATCGATGACGTAACGGCCTTAATCACTACAATGGGTGGTATACAGGACTTTCAGGCTGCTGAAGAGGAAATTGCCTTGGATAGTGCCGAAGAATCTTCAGAAGAGAATGCCCAGAGCGAAGAGAAAGCAACCGAAGAGCCGAAGAAAAAGGTCTATCGCGACAAAAAACGAAAATTAATAGGCGGTGTAGCTGCAGGAATTGCAAACTATCTCTCCATAGATCCTTTATGGATACGTTTGATTTTCATACTAATGCTCTTCGATGTATTTCTAACCTTTACCCTTAGTGGTTTCATTATTTTGGTGTACATCGTACTCTGGATTGTATTACCTGAATCTGATGATTTAGAAGAAGACAAGAAAGTGAAAAAGATGTATCGCAACCCATCAGAACGGGTGATCGGTGGTGTCGCCAGTGGAGTAGCTGCCTATTTCGATACGGATATCACGCTTATCCGCGTGCTTTTTGTACTGGGCACTTTTGTTGGTGGCTTTGGATTAATTGCCTATATCATTCTTTGGATCATTTTACCTGAGGCTAAAACCATTACCGATAAGGTTCAAATGAAAGGAGAACCTGTTACGCTCGAAAACATTGAATCGAATATTAAGAGTACACAGCAGGCGAAAGAAAACCCAAAACAAGAAAGTGTTATAGTACGTGTTCTTTTATTTCCATTTCGCTTAATTGCCATCATATTGCGAGGTCTGGCAAAAGCCTTTGGACCGATAGCCCGTTTCCTTCTCGAGTTTATTAGAGTGGTATTGGGTATCGCACTCACCTTACTTGGCTTGTCTATCCTTTTTGGTGTCCTTATAAGTGGTAGTGCTTTTATGGGCATGATGGCTGCATCTGATCTCATACATTTTGGGGACATGCCGATTGAGTTACTTCAGAACGTAGTATCGCCACTGGGCTTTGTAGCCGGGATGATTGTAATAGGTATCCCTGGTCTGGCCATAATGTTTATAGGATTATCTATTGCATCCAAAACCAGAATTCCAAACGCAACGGTTGGCTGGGCGATGTTCGCTATCTGGATATTAGGAATAATTGGCGTGAGCTTTACCCTCCCTGCTATTATTTATGAATATCGAACTGAAGGTGATCATACGGAAACGATCTATTATGAATTAGAGAATAAACAACTGGTATTGGACATTCGCGAAACCGGATACGGTGAATTTGATGGAGTACGGTTGAAACTTCGTGGTTACGATGGACAGAGCATTAAACTTGTCCAGGAATTTAGCGCGCGTGGAGCTTCGAAAAAGGAAGCGATTGAACATGCACAGAATATTCAATACGAAGTTTCTCAGAATGACTCAATCCTCGTATTTGACTCGAATATCGATTATTCTGTTGAGGAAAAATTACGAGGCCAGGATTTAATGATGACGCTTTACATACCTTATGGACAAACCTTCATCATGCGCAATAATTTTGATGATCTTATTTACTACTCCTTCGGTTACCAAGGGTTTAGCTCATCGCAAATCGTAGGTAACACCTGGATGTTCAACCCCTCTGGTTTAGAATGCATCACTTGTATCAACTATTCGAGTTCTGCGGAACAACGCCGTGAGAACTACGAGGACTTGTACGGTGAAGCCACTAAGATTGGCTCGAATGATTCCGTCTATACTGTTTCTGAATTTAATGAAATTAGAATTGAAGGACCATACGAAGCCATTATTGTCCGTGGGGACGAATATCGGGTTGTTCTCGATGGGTATTATGGTTACTTAGACAAAGCTAATGTTAGCAATCAGGAGAATTCCTTACAAATTGGCTATGAGTCTGATGATGAAATAGACTTAAATCGCTATAACCGCAAAATAGAGGTTAAAATAATCACCCCTTCATTACGTGACATTCGTTTAAATGGAACCGCCACAGCTGCAGTTAGTGGGTTTGAAGAGGATGATCTTTATGTTCGATTAGATGGGGCTTCTGAGTTAGACCTCGATGCCGATGTATATTCAATCGATCTAAGAGTTACTGGTGCTTCGCAACTGAACCTCACCGGTAAAGGCCGCAAATTAAATGCAGACGTATCTACAGCAGCCTCGCTAAACACCTATGATTTTGAGGCTGAAATGGTAAAGCTAAAAGCAAGTGGAGCATCTGAAGCAAAAGTATTTGCATCGGAGACCCTCGAGATAAATGCTAGCCTAATAAGCGATGTAAAGTATCGTGGTGGAGCAGAAGTTACTAAAGTAAAGGCATCATCCTTTAGTAATGTAAGGGAAGACTAACCTAATCTCTTTTCACAAAAGCCTCCTTAATCTCTTTAAGGGGGCTTTTTCTGTTAATAACAAAAAATCTTTTTAAGCATGCAACCTCAGGAGCATTTGAGGTATCTTAGAAGTGAGTATATACAAAATGAGTTTGATCATTAATAAATCTAACACCACCGAATCGCTAATAAACGGTTGCAGAAAAGGGCATCGGCAGGCTCAGCGTGAAATGTATGAAAAACATTCACCAAAGATGCTTGGAGTATGTCGCCGCTATATAAACGATTCGAGTGAAGCCGAAACCGTTATGGTAACAGGCTTTATGAAGGTGTTTAGTAAAATAGATCAATTTTCCGGCGAAGGTAGCTTCGAAGGTTGGATGCGAAGAATAATGGTGAATGAATCTTTACTCTACATCCGTAAAAACAAAGGAATGTACATTGAGGTTGATATTGAGTATGCAGATCAGCAACCCAATTATGACCTGGCCACGGAAAACCTTGAAGCGGCAGACCTCTTGAAAATGGTTAATATGCTACCGATAGGATACAGGACCGTATTTAATATGTATGCGATAGAAGGCTACTCACATAATGAGATTGCTAAGAAACTATCAATTTCAGAGAGCACCTCTAAATCGCAATTAAGTAGAGCCAGGAAAATGCTGCAGAAGCAGATTTTGGAGAAAGAAGCGATATGGGAAGAAAAAATGAAGCGACATGGAAAAGCATAAAGTAGATCAATTGTTTTCAGAAAAACTTAGTGATTTTGAACAGTCACCTGGTTTGAACGCCTGGGAACAACTTGAAGATGAACTAAATATAAAGCAACGCAAGCCCTATGGTCTATGGTTGAGTATTGCTGCCAGTGCAGCACTTGCTATAGTATCGTCCTGGTATTTACTAACGATGTCTGAAGAGGAGACTGCGTTGAATTATAATTATGCCGAAGTGAGCACAAGCGAAGCTGAGATGCCAAGTGAAATAGTTTATGTGCCCGTTTACATTCAAGTCCCAGTAGCTAATCAGCAAGCTAAAGAGAAGGTTGTCCCGAGCAAGCAGCAAATCACAGCTCCAGTCGTGCCTTCTATAGCAAATGCTAGTACACCAGTAATCCTAGCGAGCACCACGCCCGATACGATGCCAGATGTACAAGAAAACACGATACCAGAGGTTCTGGATATTGAAGAAGTTCCTCTTCAAGCAGATCCCGAAGAAACACTAATTGCCTCTCTTGAGCCAAAATTTCAGCAAGAGCCTGCACAAGATGAGCCGCAATTAACAATTATTTACAAACAAGGCGAGCCTGCCAAAGAATCGAATTTCACCAAGGCTATTAACTACATGGAAGACGTCCGTTTAGGAGAAAAGAAATTGGTGAACTTCGGAAAACTTAGAGACAACATTAAGGCTAAGTTTAAATCAAATAAAGACGTTAACACAAAATAAATAAGACAATGAATCGGTTAAAAAAATCTATTTTATATGGGATTGCTATGCTCATTTCTTTCGGGTCATTAGCGAATAGCAACAACATAAATCATACACAAGAACGCGATACTGTAATCCTTAAATTTGGAAATAACAGTCAGATTGTAGTGTATGTAGATAAGAAAGAAGATCTTAAAACACTCACCCAATACGACATCAATAAGATTCTGGAGGATTTAAACCTCGAACTGAATAATATCAATGATTCGGTTCAGGTCTTGGAGATAAAGGATGTGTCGGGAGCAAAATATCTAAAAGACACCGTGGTTGTGTACAAGGTAGAGCCAACCAGTACCCCTCAAAACAATAGCAACGAAAAGAAAAAGTACCGTTACTATCCTCGATCGAGGTTTGACTTTATCCTGGATGTCGGGCTAAATAACTATGTAGAAGATGGTAAGTTTCCAGTGGGCACGCAACCCTATTCGCTCAACCCATTAGGATCATGGTATTGGAATCTTGGCCCCACCTATCGTACACATATTGCAGGTCCGTTGTTTCTAGATATGGGAATAACCTTTGCACTCAATGTATATCGCTTCGACAATGCCAGAACTCGACTTGTCGCCGACGAAAATGGTGTTGACTTTTTCTTCGACCAAAGTAACATTAGCCATAGAAAGAGTAAACTCTCAACCTGGCATATCCAGGGCAAGTTGGTACCCATGTTTGCCTTTGGCAGTAATAACAGAAGGGGCTGGCGTTTATGGAATAATGTAGATAAAGGCTTTAGAATTGGTGCCGGGGTATATGGTGGCTATAGAATCTGGTCAAGAACCAAGTATGTATACGACAATGGCGGAAAAAATAAAGATAAGAACACTTCAAACCACTTATTAGCTAATACACGATATGGCGTTCGGGCGCAGCTAGGGTTTAAAGGTGTAGACTTTTTCGCAGAATACGATCTAAGTCAAATGTTTCAGGAGAACCAAGGGGCCCCCGAGCTAAACAGAATACAGTTTGGTATAACCTTCTAAGAAAGAAGAATCTAAATTATGTGGCTGGTTGATATGTTCAATCAGCCATTTTTTATGTTTAAGAGTTAAAGGGCTCCTTATTAAGAAAAGCCTTGCGCTCCTCGTCTTTTAAATCAAACAGGTCTGCCAGACTTCGGAGCGTTGGTCTAAAGAGAGACATCCAGAACAAGACATAAGCATAAACAACAGCGAATCCGACATGAGCAAGTAAAAAGAGCATTGCCGTTGTAATAATAGAAATTCCAAAAGCCGACCAGTAGTAGAAACTTGCAAGAGCAAAATAGGCGTCCATTTTTTCCTGGATCGTGAGAAACACCACAAGCTTTCTCGACTCTCTCTTGAAGCGAGTACTCAAGTAGGTAAAAATTACTACCAGGCCAACCATCATACTTCCAATTAAAGCATTAGAGCTCTCCATTAAGGCAGTCCACGAGCCACTGCTGATTTCGAGATAACCAAACCCAACTAATAACAAGGGAAAAGCAATCAGACCATTAAAAAGATTATTAAGTCTTCGGAGAAAATCCTGGCTCGATTTATACTTCATCTAAACTTTTTTTTACAAATGTAAAACTATCTCAGCCTTCGTATTATAAAAACTTTGTCAAAATAATGTTTTTAGCAAAATAGAGCATGGTTGCATTTGCTAACTAACGTTCGTTAGGTTAATTTTGACATATGAGCACTTTAGTATCTGCAAGACTGGATAATATTGTCGATGCCGCTACGGAACTATTCAAGACAAAGGGCTATGTTGGCACATCGATGCGTGACTTGGCCGAGGCCGTGGGTATTGAAGCAGGGAGCCTTTACTCGCATGTGTCCTCGAAAGAAGAAATTTTGCAGAACATCTGCTTTAGCATGGCCAATAAATTTGTGGCAGCAATAGATCAAATATTAACCACGCCAAATTGTAATTTCACTGAGAAACTGGAAATGACCATCCAGGCTCATGTTCGGATTATAACGGCGGATATCAATGCCACATCGGTATTCTGGAATGAGTGGAAATATCTACATGATCCAGAACTGACAGATCTGTCGAATATGCAAGTTGATTATGAGCGGAAGTTCAAATCGATATTAGATGGAGGAGTCCTAGGAGGAGAGTTTAGAATTTCGGACACTTTATTTACAACAACTGCCATGTTATCATCATTAAATGGATTACAAAAGTGGCGCTCTTACACCATGCCACCCGAAGATTTAGGGTGTGCTTTTTCAGAGTTATTTATTACAGGAATCAAACAATAAGATATGTACGGAGGAGGATATTTATTTGAGAAAACAAACGATGCTGAACTACTTGATGAAGATCAGGAACAACTGGCATTATTTGAAGCGAGAATTGCCCGTGGAGAAAAAATTGAACCGCACGACTGGATGCCAAAGCTTTATCGCAAGCAGCTTATTCGGATGATTGAACAACATGCACACAGTGAAATAATTGGTGCCTTACCCGAGGGAACATGGATCACACGTGCCCCAGGTTTCAAACGAAAACTTGGTCTGATGGCTAAAGTGCAGGATGAAGTAGGGCATGGCCAATTGCTCTATAGTGCCGCTGAAACACTCGGCAAATCGCGTGAAGCTATGATAGACGACCTCATTAACGGCCGATCTAAATATTCCAATATTTTTAATTACCCCGCATATACCTGGGCCGATTCATGTTTTATATCCTGGCTCGTAGACGCAGGAGCTATTGTTAATCAGGTAGCAAACTCAAAAGGAAGCTATGGCCCTTACTGCCGTGCCCTAGAGCGGATCTGTATCGAAGAGTCGTTTCATCTTAAGTTTGGGCACCATGCGGTAACCTATTTGGCCACAGGAACTCCGAAGCAAAAGCAAATGATGCAAGAAGCGTTAAATCGCTGGTGGGCGCCGATGTTGCAATTTTTTGGCCCTCCTGATAAAGAGTCGGCTCATTCAGAAATACTCATGCGCTGGAAGGTGAAGATATTATCGAATGATGATACTCGCCAGCAGTGGTTAGACATGTATGTACCCAAGATATGGGAGTTAGGGCTCACCATTCCAGACGAGAACCTCAGCAAAAACGAAGAAACGGGAAAATGGGAGTTCTCTGAACCCGATTGGGATGAATTTAAACGCGTTATTAATGGCGATGGTCCATGCAACCAGGAACGAATAAATGTTCGTAAAACTGCAGAAAAAAGAGGGCAATGGGTTCGAAATGCCATTCTGGCCCGATCAGCAACTAAAGAATATGTAACCCCACTAGCCTAATGGAAGAGATACTAGACCCAAGGCTCAAGAGGCTTGATTTACAGACGGAAAATTTGCCGGCAAAAGGTCAACTCGACCAGCTACCAACTTACGAAGTGTTTGTACAAGTTAAGGAGCCTAGAGCATACAAACACGAAGGCTGTGTTCATGCAACATCACTCCCTATGGCGATGATATTTGCTAAAGAGCAATTCAGCAGAAGAGGCATGTGTTCGGGGATATGGGTTGTAGCAACCAAGGATATCTTAGTAACCGATTATTCTGATAATGAAAAGGACATCTATGATACGGTTCAAGAAATATTAGGCGGTGGCGATCAGGAGTATACCCTATTTCATATGATTAAACGAGGCACACAGCATAAGGTAGCCGGTGAAGTTCGGGCTACATCAGCTGAAGAAGCGTTGGCTGTATCAAAAACTACCATCGACCGACCAAAACCCGTTTTGAATGTTTGGGTTGCTAAAACAAGTGATATCTTAAAAACTACGGCAGATGATGTAGTTATGTGGGAAACAACGCCGAAGAAGCTTTTTCGGGAAGCCATAGACTATAAAACACAGGAAAAACTCAATAGATTTAAATCAGAACAATCGTGAATACAGCTGCATTAAAAGAGTTATTATACAAGATGGCCGACGATCTACTCATCTTAGGACATCGTAGTTCAGAATGGATTGGATTAGGACCGCTTTTAGAAGAGGACATCTCATTCGCCTCGAAAGCACAAGATAAAGTTGGCCAGAGTTTAGCCATTTATGAGTTGCTCGAAGAGCTCGGCGAACAAGATCCCGATACTGTTGCCTTTAATAGAAAGGCTGAAGATTTTCATAACTCGAAACTTGTAGAGTTACCTAATGGTGAATTTGATTTTAGTATTGTACGTCATTTTTTATTCGATCATGCTGATGAAATACGTTACCGACTTTTATCGGAATCGACGTATCAGCCACTGGCCAATCTTGCTCGAAAATTTAAAGGTGAACTGCAGTACCATACCCTTCATGCCGACGAGTGGATCAAACAACTTGGTAATGCTGACGCAGAAACCATTGCACGGATGCAGAAAGCCCTCGACACTGCTATGCCTTATGCATTAGGTATTTTCGAACACTCTCCATACGAAAGTGAATTACAAGAAGCCGGTATTTTTGCCGGAGAGGATAGGCTAAAATCAATGTGGATTGATAGAATAGAGTCAGTTATCTCAGAAACCGCATTAAACATCTCTAATCTTGATGCAATTCAGCCTGAATTTGGAGGTAGGCTAGGTGATCATACTGAACATTTGCAACCCCTTCTTACCGAAATGGGCGAAGTGATTCAATCAGATCCTGAAGCAGAGTGGTAATAGCCCATGACCCAAAAATCTAAACATAGCATCGATGATATCAAGGAACTACTGAAACAGGTGGTTGACCCAGAGATTCCCACAATATCGTTAATTGATCTGGGCGTTATCACCGAAATAAGTATCAATGACGATGATAAGGTAACGGTAAAAATGACACCAACCTTTTCGGGCTGCCCGGCGATGGATTATATGCGTAATAATGTTGTAGAAGTTTTAGAAGAAAATGGGATTCAAAATCATCAGGTAGATATGAATTTTGATACACAGTGGAGCAGTAATAATATTACAGAAAATGGACTCAGAGCTATTAAAAAACATGGCCTCGCTCCTCCTCCTAAACATAACTTAATAGTAGATATCGATCTTGTAAAGAAAGCGACATGTCCTTTCTGCAATAGCGATAACACCGAGCTAAAATCTCCCTTCGGCCCAACATTATGTCGTTCGTTACATTATTGCAACGATTGCTCCCAGGGATTTGAGCAGTTTAAACCCGTTTAAGTAACCGCTTACCTCTTTCATTTATCCGTCTATCCTCGAAATATTCCACTAAAAAATAGTGTCGTCTTCTAGTATCCTCGCATTCGTTTGATATAGTATAAGGGGCAAAATCAAACTTAAGATAACACCATGAAAAAGCTAATCACCGCAGCTTGTGCCGTCTTGCTTTTAGCAAGCATTCAAGCATGGGCACAAACCGTTACAACACCACGCACACCTAGTCCTCAGGCTGAAATCACACAGACTATTGGTATTTCCGATGTGACCATCAACTATTCACGCCCTGCGGTTCGTGATCGTGAAATATGGGGTACCCCCCTCGCCCATTATGGCTATCTGAATTTAGGTTTTGGCACCGCCACAGAAGCTCCCTGGCGAGCCGGTGCCAATGAAAACACTGTAATCACCTTTTCGCATGATGCACAAGTAGAAGGCAAAGCTATTCCTGCAGGTACCTATGCCTTATTCATGGGTTTACATGAAGATAGCAAAGTCGATATTATCTTCTCGAAAAACAGCACTTCATGGGGCAGCTACTTTTATGATAAAGCCGAAGACCAGCTGCGCGTCACTGTTGAAATGACCGATAATAGTCATTCAGAACGACTTACATATAATTTTATCGAAATTGATAAAACCTCTGCTATTTGTGCACTGGATTGGGAGAAGAAACGTATTCCATTTAAAATATCATTTAGTGTAGACGAATTGGTTATTGCAAATGCTCAGAATGAACTTAGAAATCAGACTGGTTTCGGCTGGCAAGGGCCTGCTTCCGCTGCACAATATGCGCTAAATAACAAGATTGAATTAGAGAAAGCACTTGCCTGGGCCGAACAGTCCATTGCTGCGCAGCAAAATTTCAACAATCTCATGCTTAAATCGCAAATACAGCTGGCCTTGGGAAATGTTTCTGAAGCCAAAAAATCAGCCGATATGGCCCTAAATGATCCAAGTGCCGGTGTAAACCAATACTATGGATATGGTCGGCAACTAATAAACCAAGATAAGGACGCAGAAGCCATGAGCTTGTTCACAAAACTTAACAAGAAATGGCCAGACCATTGGTTGGCACCTCATGGAATGGCTAGAGCGTACTCTGCCGCCGGGGATTATAAAAAAGCACTGAAATACGAGAAAATAGCTATTACGAAGTGTCCAGAAGGTAGCAAGCAATTCCTGGAAGGATATATTGCACTACTGGAAAAGGGCGAAGATTTTAATTAACAACTCGATTTACCACGAGGGAGGAGTTGTCAGCTGGCAACTCCTTTTTTATTGACTTATTTCCAAGATGCTATTAAGGATGCCGAATTGAATCCACCATTGCTCTAATTGCGCTATCCGGTGCAGGTGTAAACCTGGAAATTAGAAGAGCAACGGTAAAATTCACCAGCATGGCAATTGTACCAAACCCTTCTGGAGAAATACCTAGCCACCAATCCTCTGGTTGCCCTCCACCAAATAATTGTAATTTAAATTTGAGCATGTAGAAGAACATTAGTAAAATTCCTACTACCATGCCTGCCACTGCCCCCTCTTTATTCATCCGTTTATCAAATATCCCAAGTAGGATGGCAGGAAAAAAAGATGCCGCAGCTAAACCAAAAGCCAGTGCCACTGTTGCCGCGACAAACCCTGGTGGATTTATTCCAAAATAACCGGCAATAATTACCGCTGCCCCGGCAGCAAGCCGAGCCCAGAGTAATTCACCTTTGTCACTCATATCGGGTCTGATTTGCTTTTTAATGAGGTCATGCGAAATGCTTGTCGATATAACGAGAAGAAGCCCCGCTGCTGTGGATAAAGCGGCTGCCAACCCTCCAGCCGCAACTAAGGCAATAACCCAATCGGGTAATTTTGCAATTTCTGGGTTAGCCAGAACCATTATATCTCTATCTATCGTTAGTTCATTGGTTTTTTCATCTTTTACATACTGAATTTTTCCGTCCCCGTTTTTGTCATCGAAACCAATGAGCCCGGTACTTTCCCAATTTTTAAACCAAGCTGGAACTGTATTATAATCGGCATTAGAAACAGTATTAATAAGATTTGTCCGAGCAAAAGCTGCAATTGCAGGTGCTGTTGTATAAAGAATAGCTATTAAGACTAGCGCATATCCAGCCGATTTACGGGCATCTTTAACGTTTGGAACCGTAAAAAAGCGGATTATAACATGCGGCAGACCTGCAGTGCCAACCATCAAGGCAAAGGTTATTGCGAAAACATCCAGGGTAGATTTTGTGCCAGTCGTATAAGCTGAAAAACCAAGTTCATGGTGTAACCCATCTAGTTTATCAAGCAAATAGGTCCCGGAGCCATCAGCTAACTCACTCCCAAAACCAATTTGGGGCAACCAATGGCCCGTTAGTTGAATCGATATAAATATGGCTGGAACCATGTAAGCAAAGATTAACACACAATATTGAGCTACTTGGGTATAGGTGATACCTTTCATACCTCCCAGAACTGCATAGAAAAAAACCAGCACCATTCCTATCATCACGCCTGTAGTAATGTCTACCTCCAGAAACCGGGCAAAGACAACCCCTACGCCACGCATCTGACCAGCAACATAGGTGAATGAAACTATGATAGCACAGACTATTGCTACTGTCCGAGCAATATCAGAATAATATCGATCTCCAATAAAATCGGGTACAGTGAACTTGCCAAATTTTCGCAAATAAGGCGCAAGAAGGAGCGCCAAAAGCACATACCCTCCAGTCCAACCCATTAGATAGACAGAGCCATCGAAGCCCATAAAGGATATTAGACCGGCCATTGATATGAAAGAAGCGGCCGACATCCAGTCGGCAGCAGTAGCCATGCCATTGGCTAAGGGAGACACACCGCCATCGGCAACATAGAACTCCTTGGTACTACCTGCTCGTGATTTGATTGCTATGCCGATATACAGAGCAAAGGTGAGCCCAACAATTAAATATGTCCACGTCTGAATATCCATCTGTAGCTATTTTTTCGATTGATCTGGCGACTCATTTTCGTATTTGTTATCTAGCTTATTCATTAAATAGACATAAACGAAAATGATAATAACAAATGCATAAATTGCGCCTTGCTGGGCAAACCAGAAGCCTAGTTTGAAGCCGCCAATTCTTATCATATTTAGATAATCGACTAATAGTATTCCAAATCCAAAAGAGACAAGAAACCAAATAGCTAATAAAATAGATAGATATTGTAGGTTCTTTCTCCAGTAAGCATCCTTAGTCTTCATAGTATAATTCGAGGATTGTAGGTTCGTGCCTTGAATAATTGGTTAGCTCAATACTAGTCAATTATTTCGATACTTTGCAACCAGACAAATCGCGATTAGTGCTCGACGCATCTGGGTAAGTGAGTAGCTTATCATTTTGAATATTTACGATTGAATCCGATCAGGCAAGCCCAAAAATAGTCTTACTAAAATACGCCGCCACCTTTTGCTCCTGACCAGTATTTGCCCAGACCACATTCGTTGCTAATTCCCATTTTAGCCCAGACTCAGTAAATGAGCTACTCGTAAATCGGTAAGCATAATCGTGATAAAAAAGCTCAACTCTTTCTTTAAACTGAGCACCCAGCGAGGAGATTTCTTCCAAATTCAAGGTAGTTATGTCATCGTTTATGTTTATTTCAATGCGATTGCCAAAGAAATGAATAGAACCCGTACCCAGGTTTTGCATCCTACCTGTCCCTTCAGCGCATTCTATTAGCATGTTCTCAGCGCGAAAAAACTCCTCCTTTTCTTCTTTTTGAACCTTTTTACGAATAAAAGCAACAAAATTTTCGTTCTGCCAGTTAATCCAATCCCGTACATTAGTAAATTTAAGAGCGGTTTCATCACTTGTAACTATGAATCCAAATTCATCAAGCGCATAGACTGTTGCGCAATTATTACACGTAAAATCATTACCATTCGACCTAAACCCGCGCATATCGCCACATTCCTGACATTGCCATAAAACCAGCTCTACGTTTTCGGCCCGATTATCCGACTCTATTTCAACCATTTCAGCGGCTTGGTAAGCAATATCGTCTTGAAAAATACCTTCCCAAATCTTATCAAATATTTCTTCTTCCGTTAGGAGCGCAATCTCATCTTTAGCAATAGCTATTTCGTAGTCAATTTCCATTTTCGCTTTGCGCACGGACAAAGCCCATCGAGGATCCATTAGGTAGGCTCCCTTCATCCGTGCCGTAACAACAGGAACTTTGAGCAACCTAACCAACTTAGCAATGGACGGGTCCATGTATGCAGTTGAGCCATTCCAGGTTCTAGTGCCTTCGGGAAAAAGAGCCAACGCTCCTCCAGCCTTAATCACCTTTACCATTTCTCTGATAATATAAGAATCACGCACCCCTTTCTTTTTCGGCATAGCTCCCAAGCCTTTAAAAAGTGTCCCGATAATTCTATCCCGTAAGATAGCGTCGGATGAGACAAAATTTGGTCTCTTTTTAAACCAATAGCTTACAATAAATGGATCATACCGGCCGTAATGATTAGATAGTAGCAAATAGGGCTCATTGATGTTTCGAAGCTCCCTTGAAATATTGGCCGTAACACGATACTTCCTGGTAAAGAACAACATCCAAACCTTCACCACAAACTTCAAAAAAGGATTTATTGGATACGGATTCTTCATTAAAATACTAAAAAATGCTAACCTAAGAAATGACAGCTAATCAACTGGCATAAACACCTTTAGACTTGCGAATTTTCACAGCTACAACCTTATATTCAGGGCATTTCGCTTCCGAATCATGGATATCACTCGTTATCAAGTTTACCATAATCTCCGGGAAATGAAATGTAGTGCTCATTACACCAGGTTTAACTTCATCGGTAATTCTTGCCTTGATATCTACTTTACCCCTGGCTGATGTAACACATACCATTTCTCCATCCGCAATACCATTATCATGGGCATCTTTTGGATTAATCAGCAACACATCTTCTGTAAGGATTTCTCCGTTCCCCGTGCGTCGCGTCATAGCCCCACAGTTATAATGCTCTAGTTCTCTGTTCGTTGTTATGATATAGGGAAACTCCTCGCCATTATCCACAATCTCTTGCGACTCCCGCCAATCGAAGTATGTAAATTTACCTTTACCTCTCTTAAACTCTTCAATATGTATTATTTCTGTACTACTACCATCTTCTGGCACCGGCCATTGTTTTCCATTTTTTCCTAGACCTTCCCAATTAATACCTTTGAAAAATGGTACGATTTGGGAAATCTCTTCGAGCATGGTATCGGGAGCATAATCAGCTTGATCATATCCCATGCGCTGCATAATATCCACTATAATCTGACCATCGGCCTTAGTGCCCTCTATGGGTTCTACTACTTTGTTGACACGCTGTACGCGTCTTTCGCCATTGGTAAATGTACCGGACTTCTCAAGGAATGAGGCTCCGGGTAAAATCACGTCAGCCAACAAGGCTGTTTCCGTCATAAATAACTCCTGAACAATAAATAAATCAAGATTTGTCAAGGCCTTTTTTACTTTCGCAGTATTCGGATCTGTTTGCACAACATCCTCACCGATAATCCACATTGCCTTCAAATCACCCGCGATAGCGGCATCGAACATCTCTGGAATCTTATATCCGATATGGTCTGGTAGATAATCTACATTATAGAAGGCTTCGTACTGTTGCTTAACTTCAGGCTTGGTTATATCTAAATATCCAGCTCCTTGATGGGGTTGCGCACCCATATCTGCAGCACCCTGAACATTATTTTGCCCACGCAACGGATTTACTCCAACTCCTCTTCTTCCAATATTACCAGTAATCATTGCAAGGTCTGCGATTTGCTGGACAGTAAATGTTCCTTGCGAGTGTTCTGTAACGCCTAGCCCGTGGAACGACATAGCATTTTCGGCTGAGGCATAAGTAATTGCGGCGGCTCTCACAGATTCTCTTGGTACGCCAGTAATTTCCTCCATTTTTCCTATATCGAGCTTTCTGATATGATCAAGAAAATCGTCATAGCCTTCTGTTCTATTCGCAATAAACGTTTTGTCTTCTAGACCTTCGCTTACGATATAGTAGAGCATCATATTCAGCAGGGCTACATTGGTGCCAGGTCTAAGTTGCAGAAAATGATCAGCATATTTTGCGAGCTCAATCTCCCTTGGATCAATTACAATGAGCTTGGTCCCCTTCATAGCCGCCTGCTTCATTTTAGCGCCCGTAACAGGGTGTGCGGCAGTAGGGTTAGCGCCAATTACCATCATACAATCTGTATACTGTATATCGATAACAGAATTGGTTGCTGCTCCAGTGCCAAAAGACCTTTGCATGCCTAATGCTGTTGGCGAATGGCAGACACGCGCGCAGCAGTCGATATTATTCGTACCAACAACAGCACGAATAAACTTCTGCATTAAATAGTTCTCCTCATTCGTACAACGTGCAGAAGATATTCCTGCGATTGCATCAGGTCCAGATTCTTCACGTATTAGTTTTAATTTATCACTAATAAAATCATACGCTTCATCCCAACTAACAGGCTGCAGCTCACCATTTTTCCTAATCATAGGTGATCTTAGACGCTCGGGATGGTCATAAAATTTGAAAGCATAGCGACCTTTTAAACAGGTATGACCTTGATTTACCTCGGCATCATAGGGCGCGGTAATACTCATGATTTCTTCCTCCTTAGTGGCAACATCAAGATTACATCCTACGCCACAATAGGTACAAACCGTACGGGTAACATCTGTAGCATCATTTGCTTTGGAGCTAAACACATCGGTTATAGCACCTGTTGGGCAAGCCTGGCTACAAGCTCCACAGGAGACGCAATCAGAATCTTTAAACCCATCATCCATACCCATGGTAACGGTATTGTCAAATCCCCTACCCGACATGGTTAATACCATTTCACCCTGTACTTCATCACAAGCCCTAATACAACGATAACAATTTATACATGATGCCAAATCAGCACGCATGTAGGCGTGACTTTCGTCTTTAGCACGATCGAGATGATTTGCGCCTGGTGCATACCGAACATTTGGCATGTCTATTCCCACTTGAAGAGCGACTTTTTTTAATTCATTTTGCTGAGGGTTGTCCTGCTCAAATTTCTCCTTAGGATAATCCGTTAGTACGAGTTCAACAATATTTTTTCTTATTCTATTTATTTTTTCAGAATGTGTATAAATGAAGGTTCCCGGAGTTGCAGGTGTGTGGCATGAGGCCTGTACCTTGGTAGGCCCATCTTTTTCAAGAGCGACTTCTACGCTACATACCCTGCACGAGCCGAATGGCTTCAAGTTTGGGGCATCGCATAATGTTGGTATCGATTCACCGCCTAAATAATCTCTTAATACATTGAGTAAGGTCTGACCACCCTCAAACTTAACTTCCTCATTATTGATATAAAGTATATTCTCTACTCGCTCCATATGCCATCCTTAGTTGAAATACTCTTTTAATTCTTCTTGAAAATATTGTAACGCATTTTTAACGCCTAAGGGCAAACCACCGCCCAGGGCACATAAAGACCCATCTTCCATGGTCTCTAGTAGATCGTCTAACAATTGTTTATCCATTCTATTTCCCTTTTTAGCTGCCTCCATCATCTCTCTACCACGAACAGCACCAATACTACATGGGTAGCATTTACCGCAGGATTCTACTGCCGTAAACTCGAAAAGATGTTCGAGGTAATCGATCATAGGATAGTCTTCCGGTATTGAAATAATGCCTGCATGCCCAAGCAAAAAGCCTCGTTCTTCGAACTTATTAAAACCAAGAAGCAAATCTTCTATTTCACTAATAGGGATGATACCACCCAGCGGTCCGCCTACATGCAAGGCTTTAACAGGTTTTTTAAAGCCACCTCCTATCTCATAAACCAGCGTTTTAAAGGAAATTCCCATTTCCACTTCAACCATCCCTGGATTATTAAAGAAAGAGTCGAGCGAAACCAATTTTGTACCGGTAGACTTTTCCGTTCCTAGTTTAGCATAGGCTGCACCACCATTTTCCAGAATAAACGGAATAGCGGCGAGTGTTTCGACATTATTAACGATTGTTGGCTTATTAAATAACCCTTCCTGCGTTGGATAGGGTGGTCTTATACGTACTTCGGGACGTTGACCTTCAATCGAAGAGAGCAGCGCAGTTTCTTCGCCACAGATATATGCACCGGCGCCCTCAATAACCTTAAAACGATAATTGAATCCTGTGTCAAGAATATTTTCGCCCAATAAACCGAGAACTTCAAGATCGTCAATAGCCTTTCTAACTGCTATTATTGATTCAGGATATTCACCACGAATATAGAGTACACCACGATCTGCACCAACAATGTATCCAGCCACAATCATTCCAAAAAGCAGCGCCATAGGCTGCTCTTCTAGTAAGTATCGATCAGTATAGGCACCTGGGTCCCCCTCATCGGCATTACATACAATATACTTTTGCTCACCGGGCTCATTTCTACAAGCCTCAAATTTAAACCCCATGGGAAAACCAGCTCCACCTCGCCCTCTAATATTAGAGGTTTTAATTTCTTGAAGTGCCCAGTCAGCTCCTTTTTCGACTACCTGTTTAAAGAGTGTTGAAAAATTTTCTATTGAGAGTGGGGCATTGGTTAATACCGGCGTATCGCAAGCTGTAATTACCTCATATTTCGTAGAGATTTCATTTTTGTGCTCGAGCAATTCTTCAAGGTGATTAATATCATTCCCAGAGTAATTAAGACCGTTAACCTGAAAGGAGGAATTCTCATAGCATCTACCAAGGCAGCACATTTCACCGATTTCTTCTTCCTTGAACTTACTAGATAGTACTTTTTTCACCTTATGCTGTGTACCTGCAAGCATACAGGCACTTCCGTTACAGATATGTACCTTTTTGCCAGCATGATCCGGTTTAAGAAAATCATAGAAAGACGCCGTACCGTAAGTAACGGCCTTACCCATTAAAAATTCTTCGGCAAGATCGCGTAATAACTCAGGTGCGGGAGTGCCATTTGCCTTAGCTCCTTCAACGATCTGTTCAAAAAGATTGTTCTCTAATCCTTTGCGGCCCGAAAGGGAACTTAAATTTTCTGGCATGTTATAAAAACGTTATTAACTACTTAAACCTGGTTTCTCAAGGAGATTTCACCACTAGAGCTTCATATCCTTCTCAACTAATATACTTAATTTTTTGTCATCTCGACCATCCATTTCGATGCCTATGCTAACCTGATCGGTAGATGCCCATTGCTCAACAGCATCTTTCTTAAGCACTATAGAGATCGAATTATCAACATATTGAGCATCATTTTCAGGTCCTATTTTAATATTATAAGATAGGATTGCAGAAGGAAAATTAGTTTGTTCTAATAAGTCCTCCCCCTTGGCCAACGCCCCAACTTCCTGATCATTTAGTCTTATTCTTACCGTATTTCTTTGAATTCGTAACTTCATGCTAATCTATAATTCTTTGCGTATGCGTGTAAATATTAAAACTATGTTCTTTTAGAAAGCCAATAAGGCTAATTCCAAACCTATCAGCCAATTCAATGGCTAAACTAGACGGTGCTCCTACTGCTACAACCACCAAAATACCCGCACGGATAGCTTTTTGAACCAGTTCGAAACTAATTCGTCCACTAAGCATTAGAATCTTGTCAGATGCCGGTAAACTTTCCTGAAGAAGCAAGCTTCCGATAAGTTTATCTAAAGCATTATGTCTGCCTACATCTTCCTTATGTAGACTAAGATTACCTTCTAAGTCGAAAAGCCCGCAAGCATGAAGACCGCCCGTATGCTTAAAAACATCCTGAATCTCCTTGAGCTTTTCGGGCAAACCTAAAATCGTTGCCTTCTTAATCGCTAATCCGGGGTCTGTTGCTACGGAACAGTTATCCAGAATATGATCTATTGTTGCTTTACCACAAACACCACAACTCGAATTGGTGTAAAAATTTCTGGTAAAATCAGCTGTCTTTAGCTTTAAATCTGGTTTAAGCTCAACCCGCATAATATTGTCTCCACCATCCTCTAGCGTAACGTTGCTACAATATTTAGCACTCATTACCTGATCGCGGGTTTCAATCATTCCTTCATTATATAAAAATCCCAGACAAAGTTGTTCATCATGACCCGGGGTCCGCATAGTAACCGTGATGGTGGCTTGTTCTCTATTGGTCTCAAGTCCGTATCCGACCCTGATCTCGAGAGGTTCCTCTCTTACCACCAGGTCTTGCTTCGGCGTACTGACACCTCGATCAACCTTAATTATACTCGCAGATGATACTCGCTCTGCCATCTCTCTAAGAAAGTCCGCTGATGTTCCCTTTCGAATCAATATCAATACCTTCTGCTGCAGGTATTTGCGGTAGACCAGGCATCCGTAACATATTCCCGGTAATTGGAATAACAAAACCCGCTCCAGCTGCTATTTCTATTTCTCGTACAGTTAGCTTAAACCCTTCCGGGGCACCTAAAAGTTTGGTATTATCTGATAATGAATTCTGAGTTTTTGCGATGCAGATAGGCAATCCATTGAGTCCGAGGTTATCAATGGTCCTCAAATTAGCTTTTGCCAGCGGCTGAAACACCACTGATCCCGCACCATAAATTGTTTTTGCTACTTTGGTTACCTTCTCTTCAATGGAGTCACTCCAATCATAAACAGGCTTAAATGTTCCATTGCCTTTGTTGGCCGCATCTACAACTTCCTGAGCAAGGTCGGTACAACCGGCACCACCATGCTCCCATCCCTCACATAAGGCAACCGAAACACCTTGTTTTGTAGCGATGTGATCCTGGAGTGTTTTTAGTTCTTCTGAGGTATCGGTAATAAACTTATTTATGGCAACTACCACCGGTAAGCCAAAGGTCTGAAGGTTCTCAATATGCTTATCGAGATTACTTACTCCTTTTTTCAAAGCAGCAATATTTTCAGTTTTAAGTTCATTAAGATCTTGACCTCCATGATATTTAAGTGCTCGTACAGTTGCAACTAAAACCACCGCCTTGGGCGACAACCCTGAATATTGGCATTTTATATCCATAAATTTTTCGGCTCCTAGGTCTGCACCAAAACCTGCCTCTGTTACCACGTAGTCACTATGTGATAGGCCCATTTTAGTTGCAATAACAGAATTGGTTCCTTGGGCGATGTTAGCGAACGGGCCTCCATGAATTATTGCAGGATTACCTTCCAGAGTTTGGACGAGGTTAGGTTTTATCGCATCCTTCATTAATGCTGCCATTGCACCGTTCGCTTTCAGGTCGCGTGCATAAATTGGCTTTTTATCAAAGGTTTCGCCGATATAAATATTGCCCATTTTGTTTTTTAGGTCTTCCAGATCGTTGGCTAGACAAAGAATTGCCATAATTTCAGATGCCGCTGTTATATTAAAACCTGCTTCTCTGAGGAATCCACCTGTTTTTCCACCGAGGCCAGACACAATTTGACGTAGAGCACGGTCGTTCATGTCCATTACTCGCTTCCAAGAAACCGTTCTTGGGTCAATTCCTAAGCTATACTTCGAGTTTTGAATATTATTATCAATTAGAGCTGCTAGCAGGTTATTTGCTTTTTCTACCGCCGAAAAGTCGCCGGTAAAGTGAAGGTTGATATCCTCCATCGGGATCACCTGCGCATAGCCACCACCAGCTGCTCCACCTTTCATGCCAAATACAGGACCCAGCGATGGTTCTCGCAGCACTACGGTAGCTTTTTTGCCTATTTTATTCAGCCCTTCAGTAAGTCCGATACTTGTAGTCGTTTTTCCTTCTCCAGGAGGTGTTGGAGTGATGGCGGTAACAAGAATAAGGTTACTGTCTTTTACCTTATTGTCATCGATAAGGTGAAGGGGCAGCTTAGCCTTGTATTTACCATAGAGTTCAAGTTCGGATTGATCGATGCCGAGCTTCTCTGCTATAGAATTGACATGACTTATTTTAGCCTCTTGGGCTATTTGAATATCGGTTTTTACACTCATACTTGGTTAATTCTTTTTGCTTGATGGTTGAAATCAGGTAGAAACTTACATCAATTTATTAAGATTTGGTAACGAAGTATAAAGAATGTGATGGCCGGAAATTTCAGTCTTATTTTTCTTGAGAGGATCAAGGGATTTTACATTTATTAAGGAAATGGTTATTAGCATTAGCCACATAAAAAAGGGTACCCTTTGGGGATACCCATAAATTCTTTCTTCGCTGCGCCACCGCTAAAGCTTCAGCGACACGCGGTCTAGCTATGAAGTACAAAATAAAATCTGGCAACGACTTATACTGACGCTTGCGGTCAGTATCCTGACATCAGTCCACGACTGATCGTCAGGGCTCTCCCACCTTAGTAAACAAAAAAGTCCTGCACCGTGAAGTACAGGACTATAATAAAATCTGGCAACGACTTACTCTCCCACCTTTTACGGCAGTACCATCAGCGCTGGGGGGCTTAACTTCTCTGTTCGGAATGGGAAGAGGTGGACACCCTCGCTATAATCACCATAAGCTCTTTGTGTTAGACTTTAGTCGTTAGTATCTAGTAGTTAGACT
>CBDUMS010000018.1:0-46013 GCA_965368405.1 uncultured Cyclobacteriaceae bacterium | reverse complement strand
AACCTTTTTTTATTCATCCCGCCCAAAAGCGAGTGCAAAAATAGAGAATATAAATATTAACTAACCTAATAATTAATAAAAATATTTTTATCCTTCAATCTTTGTTTAATGCGCACATTTGCACATCCCGTATTTGGGAGGACAAAAATACAATCTATTTCTAAATTAGCAATAGAGTAATGCTATAAAAGTCGAATTAAATTATTCTGTCAATCGGGCGTGTTAGGCAAGTAGGGCCACCGCTGCCCTTCATACATATCTCATCTCCTTCAAATTCAATTACTTCGGCCCCAGCCCTCTCTAATAAGGCTCTGGTTATAGGGTTTCCTTTAACCATTAAACATCTTCGGGGCCCAATGGCTAAAACATTACAACCGAGGGATTCAAATTCTTCGTCTGGCACCTCTACAAACTCTATTCCCAAATCGAGCAAGCGATTTCTGAATGGCACCGTCATAAGTGGTGAATAAACAACAGCCAAATCCTTATCTACCGGGCTTAAAACCGACATAAGATGAAATACATCGGAGGGGCCCTTATAATGCGGAGCGTCCATAACGATTAATTCAGCATGAACTCTAGCCAACACCGCTTGGATTTGGTGGATACCATCTGCATTTGTTCGATAACCATGGGCAATAGCCATAAGATCATCATTGAGCCATGCGACATCACCACCTTCAATTTTTCCGGGAGCTTGACACTGATTAGTAATAGGAAGTACTACGTTGCTGTAATATTCCATTTGTTGAGCAGGCTCTCCGCTTCGTTGAGGCTTACCCATATTACAAATAAAGGCACCTGTATCAAGTATTATAGAGGCATCTCGCACATAAAAAGAATCCATTCCTGTATGACTCTGTGCTGGCAGAAACTGAACATCTATATCATTATCAATAAATATTTGAACAAATTGATCATATTCCACGCAAGCCTTATTAAAGTTGGGTCTAGCAAGATAGTTTAAATCTTTCCAGTTTTCATCGATAAAGCTTTGGCTACGAAAGGCATCTTTTGGATGCTTCAACAATACCGACTTAAGGGTATTATATTCTGATTGTCGACTAATACTCATTATTCCTTTTGATTAAATTTAATCTTCGACCAAACATAAAATGGAATACCTAGCATCAAGCATATGAACCCATAAAAAACAGTATCTGTGCCTGAACCTAGGTAAGCCCAAATTGTAAAAAGAAAAGTGGGGATACTAATTAAAAATGCTGGTATAATTCGCTTCTTCCATTCTCCTCGTTTGAGCTTTAGTAAAATCATTACTTCCGACATCGAAGAAAATGTATAGGTGATTAAGTTTAAGAAGGTGCTTAGTAAAATCAAGAGTTTAAACAGGTTCGCTAAACTGGCAGATTGATTACCAAACAGAATAATGGTAATTAATACACTAGAAACGATTAAGCCTTTTAGTGGCACCTCACGATTAGATAATTCCTTGAAAATTGGAGGAAAAAGATTATCTCGGGCCATAACCATTGGCAACTGGGCCTGTACTAAAATCAAGCCGTTCATTGCCCCGATAACGGATATTAATGCGCCCAAGCTAATAAAATATCGCCCCCAGTTACCCCATAAAATGAAGGCCGCATCTGCCATAGGCGCACCGGAGGTTGCCAACTCACTAGCTCCAACTACCCCTAATGCAACTGTACTTACCAGGATGTAGATAACTAAGGTTAATAGTGTCCCACCGATGGTTGCTCTTGCGATGTTCTTTTCGGGATTCTTAATGTTTTCTGCAGGAATCGTAGCAAATTCAACACCTAGGAATGCGAACAAGGTTAATGATACGGCTGCCCCGATAGCAAAAAGATCGGATTCCCCAGTGTTGTTTAGAGGCATGAAGTTTTCTAATTTAATATAGAAAATACCAATAAAGCCCAGTGCGAGTAAGGGAACAACTTTAAAGATTGTTGTTACCAATTGTACAAAGCCTCCTGACCGAATACCCCTTGAATTGACCCAGGTCAATATCCAGATGATAAACAGTGGTAAAATAATGTTTATGCCAGAAACACTTTCTAAGGATGGAAAAAATACAAATAAATACCCTGGTACAACAGTACCCACTGCCGCTACAGAAGTTACTATTGATACCCAATAACCCCACCCTGAGAGGAAACCAACAAATTCACCAAACCCTTCTTTAGGATATATGTATGGGCCACCACTCTGTTTAACAAGCTTGCTTAGCCTGCCATACAATAAAGCTATTAATAAACCGCCGGCTCCTGATATGAGCCAACCTAACACACTTATTCCGCCTAGCGAAGCTAAGCTTGCCGGAAGTAAAAATATTCCGGACCCTATCATTGTACCGACAACTAAGGAGGTAGTAATGTAGATCCCTATTTCTTGTTTCTTATTGGTGTTGGCCATACAAAGAATTAATATTGATAACGAACATAGTAAATAAAATACAATCTCTAGGTCACATGTTTAATATCGATCCTGATATAACCAAAGCAGAGACACTGCCAACATCATTTTATAATGACAAAGATCGATTTACAGAGTTTACAGATGCCCTCATCTCCTCTTCTTGGCAGTGGGTTGGTGATCTAGACATAATTGGCACCGAAAATAACCTGATTCCATTCAAGTTACTGGATGGTATAATTGAAGAGCCTTTATTACTTGTTAAAGATGGCCGTAAAAAACTCAGTTGCATTAGCAATGTGTGCACCCACCGCGGTAATATTTTGGTTCAAAAACAAAAAAAATCAAGCCAGGTAATCTGTGGTTACCATGGCCGAAAATTTGGACTTGATGGAAAGTTTATATCTATGCCGGAATTTGAATTCGCGAAGGATTTCCCAAGAAGTTGTGATCATTTATCAACGATTAACCTAGAAACTTGGTCGCAGTTTGTTTTCGTTAACCTAACACCAAAGTTTAATTTCAGTCTGCTTACCAAGTGCTTAGAAGATCGGATCGGGTTTATGAATGTAGCTGATTTTAAAAAGAACGATAAGTTAGGAAAGAAATACCGAGTAGATGCACATTGGGCCCTTTACTGCGATAACTATCTTGAAGGTTTTCATATCCCCTATGTCCACCCAGAACTCAACCAGGCCGTTGAGTACCAAACCTATGAAACATTACTCTTCGATTATTGTAACCTGCAAATAGCCTATGCCAAAGATGGCACGGAGGCTTTTGATCTACCCCCAGGTCATATCGATTATGGCAAAAAAATAGCTGCTTATTACTACTGGATTTTCCCCAATATGATGCTCAATTTTTATCCATGGGGACTGTCGGTGAATATTGTAAGACCGGTTGCTCACAATAAAACTGAGATAGAATTCATATCCTATGTTCGGGACCCAAAAAAAATTGCTGAAAGTGCCGGAGCTTCGCTCAATGCGGTAGAACTAGAGGATGAAGAAGTAGTTGAAAGTGTTCAAGAAGGGATTAAGTCCAGATACTATTCCACAGGTCGGTTTTCACCAACCCGTGAAAAAGGCGTTCATCACTTTCATCGCCTAATTGCAGATTGTATAAATACTATTTCTTAGGTGCAGCAACGGGGTACCGCTTCATAATACCTTCTACAACAGCTGTAATACGACTATCCCTTCCCTTAGGGTTATCTTTTATAGTTCCTTTCGCTACGCCCTCCCAAACCAGCTTTTTATCGGTTTCATCATAAACATCAACTACTAGGGTGCCCACTGTATAATCTGTAGTGCTATATGTAGTTGTAGACATACCACCACCCCAACCATAGGCAGGTCCATATCCATAATATCCACCATATCCATATCCACCCATACCGCCCATACCTGTAGTATTAGCAGTTGTTTGAGATTTCTGTTCGGTTACAATATAGAGGGTTACCATAATATCGCCGTTTTCTTCTACGTACTTAAGATTTCTCTTAGCAAACTCATCACTAAATGCTTTCTCTATTCGTCTCTGGTCGAGCTCATTTAGCATTTTATTGCTTTCCTCTGCCCATCCATAATACTGATACGTTTTAAACTTTGTAAAATCAACCGCCTCGTCTTTATCAGATAATATTTTAATGCCTGAACAAGAATTTAACAACAACCCTGAAATTATTGCAATCCCTATAAATAATGTACTCTTCATCATGTTTCTATTTTAATTGCCAAAAGCTCAAGCTCTTGATATATAATCCTTATACAAATGTAAGTTCTTCTTAAAGAATTAACACAATAATACTGCGTTACTATTTCGTGCTATTAACGAGTATTTCAATCCCTTGTATGACTTTTATTTCGCATTCTGATTTTGGTTTAGCTGCTATTTCAAGGGTATTTAGAGCGTTATTTTTCCAAGTTTCATCGTGGGTAATGGTGCTACTAATAGCCTGAAGTCCCACTACCGAGATACGAGCAAGATCACTACTTAATGGCAATGCCTCTCGTAATCCCGCATTAAATTTGGCAATTCGCTTCATTTCTTTATTATTCTCAACCCATAAGAGCATTTGATCTTTAATTTCACGCTCTATAATCGGGTCACGATCTTCTAGGTATAATTCTATCAACAAGTTGAATTCTCTGGCTTTAAAGGCATCTGGCTGAGCAATATCTGGCAGTCGCGATAATGACATTCTTGTGGAAGGTTTCTTTCTTTTGTATCCTTCTATAGGCTCGATAAAGTCTGTAAGATTTTTGATGGTCCTTTCATTATTTGGCCCGGCCAATCTACGAATAAGCATATCGTAATTCTTGATATGGGTCAAGCCATGTTCTTCTAACTGTACTGAAACTTTGGCAAGTCGTTCATACATAGAGTTCACATCTTTCGTGAGCGATGGTGACCAAAAACGTTCTGCAATTGCTGCTGTTCTCGGCCAAATTCTACTATCCACTGTTTCTGGAGAAACAATTTCGCTCCACATCGTTGCTTCTCCACCTAAAATGTGCTTACGTGCCTCATTAGAAATTCTAGTACCTGCTGGGATTGGATCGTTTGTATAATGGAACTCAGTTGATTGGACCAAGTCAATATAATAACCGTTAGAAAGTAAACCATCATACCCAGCCTCGGCAGCTTCGAGAAGGGCGTCCTTGCCTCGCCAGCTTTGGATTACAATATTTTCGGGCAAATCAGTATCTAAGATTTCATCCCACCCAATCATTCGCTTTCCTAACCCTTCTAAGATTTCAGCTAATCGAACATTAAACATGGCCTGAAGCTCATGATTACTATCCAATCCATTTTCTCGTTTGAATTTTCGGATTTCCGGGTTGGCATCCCACTGCTTGCCATTATTTTCATCGCCTCCAATATGAATAAACTCATCTGGGAATAAACTGGCCATTTCGTTTAAAAAATTACTCAAAAAGGTGTAGGTGTACTCTTTGGTGGGATCCATTGTAGGGTCGTGAACACCAAATGTCGTTTTAAGGCTGTAGGGGCCAGGTGCTGATGCTAATTCGGGGTAGCCTACAAACCAGCTTGTAGCATGCCCGGGAATATCGAATTCTGGAATCACCCTTATTCCTCGCGCTTGGGCATATGCAATAATCTTTTTTATATCCTCATGAGTGAAATAATTGCCATTAGACCCTAATTCATGAAGCTTTGGATAGGTCTTGCTCTCTATTCGGAAACCTTGATCTTCGGTAAGATGCAGATGGAGAACATTCATCTTTACTGCTGCCATCGCATCCAGATTTCGTAAGACTACTTCCATTGGCATCCAGTGGCGGCAAACATCAAGAAGAAGCCCTCGCCAAACAAATCGCGGCTTGTCATTAATCTGATATCCGCGAAAAAAGAACCCGTCCGTATCAGAATCCATTGTTTGCAAAAGTGTTTCCATTCCGCGCATAGCACCCACTTGAGATCTCGATTTCAAGGTTATACTTCCCGGGATAATCTCTAAGATATAAGCCTCATCCATATCCAGGGCTACGGGTTGAATTTCCTCATAAAAAATTTGCAGCTGTGCAGTGCCAGAGGTTTTAGGCATTTCGTTTGGTAAATATAGTCCTACGCGATTGACTAATCTACTGAGAAACCGTGCTGCGTATTTATTAAGATCTGAACTCTCTGGTCCGTTAAGAACCATATCAAAGCGAGCATCGATCCTGAAATCTCCAGCAGACTGCTTAATTTCTGTGGGCCAAGGCATTAGGGCTGGACGCTCTTGAGCAAACCCTGAGACACTTATTAATACCAATAAGAACCACAGTTTTTTCATAAAATTATATCTTAATCGATAGGTACATGCACGTGACGTTCGGCATGGTAACTAGATCGTACCAATGGAGAAGACTCTACATATTTAATGCCACGCTTAAGTCCCTCCTCTTTGAATTCAGCAAATTTGTCAGGATGCACAAATTCAGCAACTTCTATATGCATTTTAGTCGGTTGCAGATATTGTCCTAAGGTAAGGACATGAAGGCCTACCGCCGCTAAATCATCCATGGCACGATAAACCTGGTCATCCGTTTCGCCCAAGCCAAGCATAATTCCCGATTTGGTCCTCCGCCCAGCTTCTCTGGTTAAGCGTATCTGTTCTAAGCTACGAGCATACTTTGCCTGCGGCCTAACCTGTCGATAGAGCTCTTCTACCGTCTCCATATTATGAGAAATAACTTCCTGGCCTCCTTCAATCATTCTATAGAGCGCATCCCAAACTCCTTTTACATCAGGAATTAATGTCTCAATGGTAGTTGTAGGCGCCAACTCTTTCGTTTTCACAACAGTCTGATACCAGACCTCTGCGCCTTTATCCTTAAGCTCATCTCTATTAACAGAGGTGATTACCGCATGCTTAACACCCATTTTCTTAATGGCCTCCGCTACCCGTTGTGGCTCGTCGGTGTCATATTCCGGAGGTCTTCCTGTTGCTACGGCACAAAAAGTACAGCTCCTGGTACAAACATTACCGAGAATCATAAAAGTTGCTGTACCTGCGCCCCAGCATTCGCCCATATTGGGGCAGTTGCCGCTCTCGCAAATAGTATGAAGTTTATTTTCGTCAACAAGCTTCCGAACTTTGGCATACTCCTGACCAACAGGCAATTTAACCCTTAGCCAGTCAGGCTTTTTAACTCGTGGTTTATCTATAATTGTTGATTGATCGCTCATTAAAATCTATTAAAATTTATGCTTTTACTTTCTGGAACCATAAAACAGTGTAATGTATAATGTTGGCCAAACCGCATAATTATCAGCTTCAGGAACCATTTTGATTTTCCTTGCATATGCATCCAGTAACATCCCGATCTCAAACCCAGATACATTACTTTTAAATGTACCAAACTCAAAGCTGAGGCCAGCCCTAACATTTAAACCAAGTACAAGATTAGACTGGAATAGTCCTTGAAATATAAACCCAGAACCAGTAATATTCTCGATTCTATGTATGCCTGGGTCATAAGGCACCCTTAATGTCTGGTTATACTCAATATAGTAAGGTGCCTCTAACCCTATAGAAGGACCTACCGAACCCGTGGCGGTAATTTGGACACCCTGTTGCGGTGCCTTTTTAAAGATTACAATATCTCGTCCGTACTGGCCTCTAATGGCAAAGAGGTGATTCGTTTTTCCTACAACAAAATAATTACCTGTTCTCGATACAACACGAGACTCTGCAGGATGCTTAACATTTATCAGTTCAAAGCCAATTGTTCGATAGTGATTGGGTTTTATGGAGCGGGAGAATCTAAAAATAAATCCACCAATCAGGCCACTAGAGGTGTTTTTGTTAATACCCCAAATATTCTCACTGGTATAGTCGTAGTCATTCTCCTGGGCAACAACCGTGCTGCTGAGAATTAAAAAAGAAACTACAATTATTACCTGCTTCATATATCTACACTATCGGCTTCTACGCCCAGTTTATGAACGCAAAATTATCCAAAATAGTTTAATCCAAACCGACGGCTATTATTTATTATACCAATCAGGCCGTTCTGCTGTTTCCCAGATGTCACGTTCATTTTTATCGTAGCGTGGTCGGCGAACTTTCTCTTTTACCGCATCCGGTTGATTTGCATTCTTTTTGAAAATCTTAGCAAACCATATTTTCAGTTTTACAGGCTGTTCTTTTTCTTCCAAGGCATTTCTGGATTGGCCTGCCTTTGTATAATTAGCACTTGGATGTAATCGGCCCTTGGCTTGCGCTGGGTTTCGAACCAACCCTCCGTGTGCAGGGTCGCCGATGGCCCAGAAGCTAAAGGTGTAATTTCTCCCATTATCCATTCCATGAGCCTCTTTTAACCGTAGTCTATTTTTCCCTTTAATTTCCTTAGGGAGGTCAGACTTACGTTTAGTGCTTGCATATTCTTTATGTAATCCGCCACGGGTGGGGTCTCCAATTTTTATAAAGGATAGTGACTGTGTTCGACCCCGATCCATACCCTGGGCTTCTTTTTGACGCATACGTTCTGCCCAAGACAACTCCTTCGGTAAGTCATTCTTTCGCTTCAAATCATCTTCCTGATGATTAAGTCCCATGTGATTAGGATCTCCAATTCTTAAGAAGCTAAAAGATCGCGATCGACCTCTTTCAGTACCATCGCTCTTCCCTGGTTTATCAAATCCCTTCATAGTGCCTTGGTAAGACCCAGCTTTAGCATCGGACTTACCTAAGCCAGCTTGTTGGAGAGGTTTGCCATTATTATTCCAATGTCTGGTAATACTGCCGCCGCCACCTTTCGGTGGACTTTGTGCCCTCATCGTACCCGAATACGAACCTTCCTTGCCAGCTCCGTAGCTCGGCATTAGACTTAGTGGCATATTGCCCGTATAGCCGCCAACATCATATTTGCCTGGATTTTTTCCTTCTATTGGATTCCCATTATTATTCCATAACCGTGTTATGCTCCCTCCAGCGCCCTTTATTGGTTTCTTTGCTTTTCGGGTTCCCGCATAAACCCCTTCTTTGCCGCCACTATAACTGGGCAATGCACTGAGAGGCATTGCTCCCTGATACCCCGCTACATTATATTTGCCGGGCCCCTTTCCCTGAATTGGAAGCCCATTATTATTCCAGAGCCTGGTAATACTTCCGCCACCCTTTAAAGGCTTTTTAGCTTTTCTATTGCCCGCATAAACTCCTTCTTTGCCACCGCTATAGCTCGGCATAGCACTTAATGGCATCTGCCCTTTGTAACCTGCTACTGCTTCATTTACAGGGTCGCGATAACGAAGTGTAACAGACTTGCCATTATTATTCCATAGTCTTGTAATACTTCCTCCGCCCTTCAGTGGTTTGTAAGAACGCATATTTCCAGAATAGAAAGACTCATTTCCTCCTTTATACTTTCCTAGATTTTTCGCTTTCATCTTCCCTGAATAGCTACTAGCTTTAGAAGGACCATAGCTTGGCATTGCGCTCAGCGGCATTTTACCACTGTAACCACCGACGGCATAGCGCCCGGGGCCTTTTCCGAGAAGTGGTAAGCCATTATTATTCCAGCCTTTCGTTATACTGCCACCGCCGCTAAAAGGTTTACTTGCTTTTTTTCTTCCTGCGAAAGTGCTTTCATTTCCACCGGAATACTTGCCTAAATTTCTTGCAGACATTCTACCCTTGTAGGTGCTTGCCTTACTCGGGCCATAGCTTGGCATTGCGCTCAGCGGCGTCTTACCACTATACCCACCAACGCCGTAGCGTCCTGGACCTTTTCCGAGGAGTGGCATGCCATTATTATTCCAGCCTTTCGTTATACTGCCACCACCATATAACCGTTTTTTTGATTTGGTTCGCCCTGCAAATAAGCTTTCGTTTCCACCAGAGTACTTACCCAGAGCGCTTGACTTCATCCGACCTTTATAAACGGATGATTTACCAGGCCCATAGCTTGGCATTGCCGATAAGGGCATTCTGCCAGAATATTGAGAAGAGGCAATTCCACTGGGGCTTCTACCTTTGCCAAGAATCGCCAATCCATTATTATTCCATGATGCCTTCGAAGGCCCTCTCGAGGATCGAGCGTATTTTTTAGAAGGCTTTCCAGCAGAACCGGTACCATATGTTCCACCGCTGAATTCTGCCCAACCCGGGTTAAATGAGCGATAGTTTCGAGTACGCAGCCTTCTACCCGCAATATCTTTGGTTGAAGAATTTTCGCCAAAATGTCTATCCTTACCTTGGTAGGTGTTTCGCTGCCTGTACTGTTTTCTTCTGCCCGAGATTGACACTGGTGCCTTGGGACCTCTTGAAGCTCGCTGAGCCTGATAACCAGATACCGACCGGGTAGGTTTAGAACGGTACTTATTACCATAGATAGGGTTTTCCCCTTTTCGTCTCGGGTCGGATGTAGAACGTACAGATTTTGCTGCAACAACGCCAGCGTATCGAACAGATTTCCTGTTTCGGTGCTGGCCATAGCGATCGTTTCTACTTCTACTAGCAGATTCTGAATCTCTTGTAATGGATCGTGCAGAAGAAGGAAGTGCTTTTGAGCGCTTAAAGCGTTCTCCTTCTTTTCGCTCTTTACGCCCCAGATAGGGGTCGACATTAGAGAATGCCGCTCCACCGGTTATTTGAATCGCACTTTTAGCATTCTTTGTTCTAATTTTTCTTCCTGCAATATCCTTATCTGTACTTTTCTCCCCACCTGTACGTTCATGATTCCGGTAAACATTTTTCTTCTGCCTTACCTTGCGCGGCGCTGTGGCAGTAGCAGGCGCAGACTTAGTCCTTGGCTGACGGGGTTCAGATGGCTTAGTTGCCGATCTTATACTTCGTATTTGTTTCGTATTTGATTTCGCCCTTACTCGTTCAGTTCTGATTTTCCTCCCCACGTATGGATTTGGCTGAGGGTATGCAGATGGTTTTGCCGTACGTACTGCTCTTTGCCTTACTCTCTTCTGCCCTGAAATATCACCTGTTCTTGCCCTTTCTCCTTTTCTGGTAGCGGTACGGACTTCTGGTGCATCTGGACCCGCTCTGCTTCTTTCAGTACGTATACGTCTATTTTTGTAAGGGTCTGGTTGTGACCGAGCAACAGTAGTTCTTGGGGTTCGCTTTTGTGAAATTTTACGGCCGGTAATATCGCCCTTAGGACTCTTATCAACTCTTTTAGCCTTTGCCCTCTTGTTACGTTTTAATTGTTTTTTGTTGGAGTAAATCTTTTTTCCGGAGTAGCGTGGGTTCTTCTTTGATTTTATCCGCTTAGATTTCTTCTTCTTTTTATCCGGATCTTTTGTGTTTTGTTCTCGGTCTGGTCTGACCTGGTTTCGTGAATCGATTTGGGCAAAACTATCCTGGCTTGCAAAAATTACTAATGCAAGAATGCAGAATACCCACATCACAATTTGCTTCCTCACTATCAAATTTTGCTGATTAAAAAGCGTAAATCAGCAATATATACATGCAAAATACTAAAAATTGGCTAATTCCTGAACCTTTTCTATTAAACGTGCATTTGCCAGAAAATTGTTTTCAAGCGTTTGAATAAAAGGAACCGGCGTATCGAGACTCGCAACTCTAACAATTGGAGCATCTAGTAATTGAAAACAATTCTCCGATACCCAGGCCGATAATTCGGCTCCGATGCCGCCTGTAAGGGTGTCTTCATGAAGAATTAGAAGTTTACCTGTTTTAGCAACTGTTGTCCTCACCATTTCTTTATCCCAAGGGATTAGGGTACGTAAATCGATGATCTCCATATCAACATTAGGCAATTCTTCTGCTGCTTTCTTTGCCCATTCCACACCCAGACCATAGGTAATAATGGACAAGTCGCTGCCCTCCTTTATTACCGATGCCTTACCGGGTTCTATGGTATAATAATCATCTGGCACATCGCCAGATATTGAGCGATACATTGCCTTGTGCTCAAAGAACATCACAGGGTTAGGGTCCTCAACGGCAGCAGCTAAGAGACCTTTTGCATCGTAGGGATTCGAAGGGTAAAATATTTTAATTCCCGGAGTATGGAAAAACCAGGCTTCATTACTTTGCGAGTGAAAAGGACCGGCCGCGACTCCGCCTCCAGTAGGCATCCTAATTACGACGTCGGCATTCTGACCCCAGCGATAATGTATTTTAGCTAAGTTGTTAACTACCTGGTTAAAGCCAGATGTAATAAAATCAGCAAACTGCATTTCTACAACCGACTTTATTTTTTTAACAGATAAGCCCAAGGCTACTCCAAAAATAGCAGATTCACATAGCGGAGTATTTCGTATTCTTTCTTCACCAAATTGATCCAGAAAGCCTTCCGACACCTTAAAAACGCCGCCATAATCTGCTACATCCTGACCCATAAAAACCAGGTCGTGGTGCTTTTGCATCGCTTGTCGTAACCCATCGGATACGGCATCAACTAAACGCTTTTTAGTCTGCCTGGCGCTAATGGGCTTGGTTTCCTGGTAAGTGTAAGGAGCATAAACATCATTTAATTCCTTCGCAGTATCTGCAATCGGAAGTTCCTCTGCCCATGCTGCCTCAAGACCTTTATCAATCTCGGCTTTTATTTCTTTTTCGAATTCACGATGCAAGTCATCCGTCAGCACTCCCTCTTTTCTTAGGTAAGCGGCATAATTCAGAACGGGGTCCTTTTTAGCCCATTCATCCATTAGCTCCTTAGGCACATATTTGGTTCCAGAAGCTTCTTCATGCCCTCTCATTCTAAAAGTTCTTGCTTCCACGATTACAGGCTTGGGCGTCTTCCGAATTTGTTTGGCTATCTTATCAATAGCCGTATAAACTTCTAGAACATTATTACCATCTATGCTAATAGCATCAATCCCATAACCCGGACCTTTTTGAGTAAAGCTATCAAATTTAAACTGTTGGCTACTTGGGGTAGAGAGGCCGTAACCATTACTTTCTATCATGAAAATAACGGGAAGGTTCCAGACGGCTGCCACATTCAATGCTTCATGAAAATCACCTTGACTTGATCCACCATCGCCGGTAAAAACCAAGGTAGCCTTAGCTTCATTTTTTAGTAATGTGGCGAGGGCCACACCATCTGCAACCCCTAGCTGAGGACCGAGGTGGGAAATCATTCCGACAAGGTTATAATCATTTGTTCCAAAGTGGAAAGATCGATCTCTGCCATTGGTAAATCCAGAAAGCTTGCCTTTAAATTGACCAAATAATCTATCTAAAGGGACCTCACGCGTAGTAAAAACCCCTAGGTTTCTATGCATAGGAAGAATATACTCATCATCATTCATAGCAAGGGCGCACCCAACAGGGATTGCTTCTTGCCCTATCCCCGAAAACCATTTGCTAATCTTATTCTGTCGGAGCAAAAGCAACATCCGCTCTTCAATTAACCTTGGTTTAAGAATTGCGCGATATATCTCTAGTAGTTTTTTATTGCTATAGTTCTTCCGCTCGAAATTCATAATTATATAATCGTAGCCGCAAATGTACAGAACAGATTCTTTCAGAACCTAATAAAACAATACGGAATAGTCAACCAGACTAGAGATGGCAAACTTTATATCAGTTTGATAGCGCTCCTAGTACCTTATTAATGATTACTTCTAAACTTCGACCATGTTTATGAGATGAAGCGGCTGCATACAGAGAATCCATAGTAATAATTCCTGAATCATTGAGCCAGGCGGCAATCGCAGCAAGTGCGGCGCCCTTTGTGCCACCAAGCCCTATAAAATCCTCGTATCTTACCTTATTATTCGGTTTTTTATCTATTCGTTGCTCTAGAAAAACTGTTGTGTTTTTATGTATACGTGATGAAACTTTTTTATAACCGTCGCTAGTCACGATGAGCATTACATCGGGATGCTCCAAGCCTGTGTAATTGATTTCATCATTAGCTAATATTACCTCAGCTACAGAAAAACCTGTACCTACGGTAATGGGGTACTCTCCTTTCATAGTGGCATAAAGCCCCGATAACATCGCAGCGCGTGCAAGTATATTTGCCGCGGCCTGGACGCCTCCACCGGCAGAGCCTGCAATGAGAATCCCCTTCTGACGGCTAAGCTGGTTGGGAAATCGAGGAACGATTATTTCAGATTTCTTTATGAGCGACGGCTTTTTAGCTGCACTAAATTTAGGAATTGGCGAGGCGTTTTCAAATTTGACTTCTGGTCTTGCCCATGCTAATAACTCTTCCAGTTTTTTAGCTCCATAGGGCTGACACATACTCGATACCTCAACAAGAGAAAATCCTTTAGTATTTATGGCTGAAACTAAGGTTGATGTGATTTCTTTGGGGTTGTTAACTCGACTTACAAACGATGCGCCAGCAGTGTTAGCTAAAGCGCATACATCAAATGGACTCGAGTCATCGGCAATTGTTTTATCATACTTGAAAGCCGTTGTGGAAAGTCCACTCACTTGACCACCGGTCATTCCATAAATCAAATTATTTAAGATGATCAATGTCATGTCAATGTTGCGTCGTGATGCTTCTAATAAATGTTGTAAGCCAATGGTAGCGCCTCCATCGCCTTGTACAGCAATTATTTTCTTATTGCCATTATCATTGGCTAGAGCAATTCCTGTAGCCAAAGCAGGAGACCGACCATGCAAGCCATGGATGGTATGCGTCGCAAAAAGCGGATCTACAAGACCACTACAGCCTATATCGCTAACGAGGATAATATCGAGTGGCTTCAAATCACATGCTGCCATGGCATTTGAGAGGTACTTAACCGAAGGTCCATGACCACAACCTGGGCAAAATGGCATTTTTTCACCCGATAAAACTGCACTTTTCATCACTTCAAATTGTTTTATTTACTATTTCAGACGGCGATATCATTCTTCCAAAACTGGTAATTGATCGAACATGATCAGGAGGCATTTTCCCAAAAATCATTTCTTTCAGTTGCCCATTCAGGTTCTCCTCTACAATTATCACTTCCGCGTATGAGGCTATTAATCTTTTTACTTCCTCTGAAATTGGAATCAATGTTTTAAGAATAAGGCAGGATACTTTTTGCTCCTCATGCTCAAGATCCTTTAGGGCGTCTTTTACCGCAAACGACGAAACGCCGTACGTTATAATCAGGCGAGAGGCATTGGCGCTTTTATTGTAATTAAAATGCGCAAGCTCCGATGCCCTTCTCATTATCTTTTCAGCCAGGCGTTTTGTAACCGAAAGTGACTCCTCATTCTTAACAATTTTTCCCGTCTCGTTATGCATTGAGGCGTTAATCCGAACTTGGTGCTTTATATTTTTTAAACTTAAGAATGGTGGCGTCAAGTTGGGTGTGGTTTCGTAAGACCTATATTCTTTCTTAAGATCGACAGGTTCATGCTTAACAAGCGATAGCTCATCGAGCAAAGCCATATCGAAGCTCCGGCTGGTCATTACCATTTCTTTAGAAGTAAGTAAGATAACTGGCGTTCGTAGACTAACAGCAGTAGATAAAGCCTTATGCGACAAATACCAGCAGTCCTCAAAATCAGACGGACAGAAAGTTGGCAGCGGAAAGCCGGGAACAATTCCATTTACAAGGCTTAGATCCCCTTGAGCTCCAATTGTGGCGGACCCTGTACTGGGTCCTAATCTTTGTGTTACAATGATAACCATGGGAAGTTCCATGGCATAAGCCATATTGATAGATTCTACCATAAGGGCCAACCCAGGAAAAGCCGTTGCGGTTACCGGCAGCTTTCCCATAGCTGCTGCCCCTGCCATCCATTGTACAACAGAAATTTCATCTGGCGCAGGGAAGAACTGCGGGAACCTTTGTTGCCCGTATTCATAGAAGCGATTAGATGGTGTAATGGGATAACCCACAAACATATCGGCCCCAGATTGCACCAGAGCTTCTGTTATTAGTTTTGAGCCATCAATAAAACTGAGTTTGCGTTCTGTTTTCACAATAAATAAGTTTTAAAGTAAAAAAACACTGATATGCAGATGTTGGAATTAAGAACCAACCAATATCTTTTCAGGAAAATCTTTTTAGGATTAGTCGATACAGGAATATTACCGCTTTGGAGAAACGATTCCATGTCTTTGATATGCTTGAACAAATTTAATCATGAATACCCTATCAACGGCATCAAATCCATACTTTTGTTAGCTGGTAAAGGGTTATGATAAAATTCAATTCAAAAACACTGGAGAATGGTCTTAAAGTCATTGTCCACGAGGATAAATCAACAAATATTGCTGTTGTAAATGTAGCGTATAAGGTAGGCTCGCGCGACGAAGTTGAAGAACATACTGGGTTTGCACATTTATTCGAGCATCTGATGTTTGGGGGCTCTAAAAATATTCCCTCTTACGATGAACCGCTGCAGCGTGCCGGAGGAGAGAATAATGCTTATACAACACCAGACCTCACGAACTACTACCTTACTGTTCCTGCTAATAATATAGAAACTGGCCTATGGTTAGAATCGGATAGGATGTTGAGCTTGTCCTTTGACCCGAAGGTTCTAGAAGTTCAAAGAAAGGTAGTAATTGAAGAATTTAATCAACGGTATCTTAACCAACCTTATGGCAATGTGTGGCATTTGATGCGAAAATTAGCCTATAAGGTACACCCCTATAAATGGCCAACTATCGGCAAAGACATTAGCCATATTGAGGAGGCTCATATGGAGTTAGTTAAAGCATTTTTTAAGAAGTATTATATCCCCAATAATGCCACCCTTGTACTTGCTGGAAACCTGGAAACTGAACAGGCGTTTCGTCTTGCTGAAAAGTGGTTTGGGGGTATACCAGCCGGCGAAGATTTTAAAAGAAATATTCCGAAAGAGCCAAAGCGAACTAAGGCCGAATTGCTCGAAGTTACCGAGATCGTGCCGGCAAACGCGTTCTATAAGGCCTATCACATGCCCGGTAGAACTGCAGAAAATTACCACGATATCGATCTTCTAAGCGATGTATTAGGAAGAGGCAAGTCCTCGCGGCTAAACCAAAAACTCGTAGATAACGATAAAATATTTAGTGATATAAACGCTTATGTTATGGGTTCATTCGATCCTGGACTTCTTGTAATATCCGGTAAGTTAAAAGATGGGAGAACTTTCGAGGAGGCAGAGGCTGCTGTTGCCGATGTAATTTCAGGTATTAAACAAACCGAGGTATCGGAAAAAGAACTTGAAAAAGTAAAGAATCAGGCGATTTCTTCCCATGTTTTCGGAGAAGTGCAGGTGCTAAATCGGGCAATGAATTTGGCTTACCATAGCTTGCTTGGAGATGCCAATACTGTGAATCTGGAAGAAGCCAAGATTAATGCAGTTACAAAAAACAGTGTTTTTGAGGTGGCTAATGATATATTGAAGGAAGAAAATAGTGTAACCTTGTATTATAAAGCTAAAAACTAATATGAAGATCAGAACTGGGTTTGGATATGATGTCCATCAATTAGAAGAAGGTTACGATTTGTGGATTGGTGGAATAAAGTTTGATTCTGTAAAAGGTGCGGTGGGTCATTCTGATGCCGATGTGTTAATACATGCCATCTGCGATGCCCTACTAGGAGCAGCCAACCTCCGAGACATTGGCTATCATTTTTCCGATCAGGATCCTGCCTTTAAGGGAATTGACTCTAAGATTTTATTAGAGAAGGTTAGTGACCTTTTGAAAGACAAAGGTTATTCCATCGGTAATATCGATTGTACCGTAGTCTTAGAAACTCCAAAGGTTAATCCACATATTGATACTATTAAGCAAGTCCTGTGCCCTATACTCAATCTGGATTTAGATGATCTTTCGATAAAGGCAACCACTTCAGAAAAAATGGGATTCGTTGGAACTGGGGCTGGTATTGCCGCCTATGCAAGTGTTCTGATTGAAAGAGAAAGCTAGTTGAGCCCAAAGAAGCCTTTAAAAATAATCATGACTGAGGATGGTTCGAATTCCTTGTATCATCATGATTTAGATGAAACTTTCCACTCCAAGCATGGTGCCATCCAAGAATCGCAGCATGTTTTTATAGAGAATGGCCTTCGCTATTTCATTGCACAGCACCAGCAGCAAGATATAAGCGTTCTTGAATATGGCTTTGGGACAGGATTAAACACATTACTCACATTAATGGCCAAAGCTCAGCGAACAATATTTTATGAGTCAATCGAAAAATACCCTTTAGCACTCGATATCGTGAATCAATTGAATTACGGTGGAATTCTTGGGCATCAAGATGAATTCACGAAAATACACACTACAGAATGGGGAGAAGCCGAAGAAATCAAGGATGGCTTCACACTGAAAAAAGTCAATACCGATTTCAGAGCGTATCAGAACGACTCAACTTTTGATCTAATATATTTTGACGCATTTGCACCCAGTACTCAGCCAGAATTATGGCAGCTAGAAGTTCTTGAGCAATGCTACGACCTTCTTGTACCGAATGGGATTCTTGTTACCTATTCCGCCATGGGACAGCTTAAACGCGATCTAAAAGCCATTGGTTTTGAGGTAGAGTCGTTACCGGGACCACCGGGCAAATTCGAGATGACCAGAGCGACAAAAAAAGCCCTATAAGCTTATCCACTAAGAAGCAATTCTTATGTTGATTGAACTTCAACAAGAAAGAAAGGGTTCTTTAAGTATGGATAGCAAGCCTAACACGTTAATATCCAGGACGAAGTGGTATGTATTGGTGTTTCTGCTAATAATTCAGTTTAGTGCTAATGCCCAAACATGTTGCACCGGAGCTGCACCCTTAAATGGGTACATCAGCCTCGCAAATCCAGGTGCCAGTAACTGGCAATTTAATGCTATTGTGGACTTCAACAGCATGCAAACACTTGTCCAATACAATACAAAGCTTCAAGATGATAATCTGTCTAGAAGCACTACCTCCTACATCCTCCAGTCTAATTATGGTTTTTCTGAGCGGCTGGGTGTTTCGATAAGCATTCCATTTATCAACCTTCGGGAATCTACGACTAGCGTCGGACAAGAGTTCTCTGTTTCGAATTTTGGATTGGGAGACATTGTACTAACGCCTTATTTCGTAGTGCTACAGAAGAATAAGAGTATCATCCAGGTGGGTGTTGGGTTAAAAATTCCCACTGGTGCTACTCAAACACTCGATGAACAAGGATTATTTATTTTAAATCCAACCTTGCAGCGTGGTACAGGTACGATAGATTATATTTTTTATCTATATGGTCAAAAATCGATGAACTTTAGACCCTCAATGAGCATCGAACAATCGGTATCCACCAGAATTAACACAACCAGCACAAAATTAGCTCGTCATTCCCAATATAAATTCGGTAACGAATTATACCTGATTTCAACAATATCTGATCAATATGTGATGGGATCACACATCCTCAATCCAGCAATTAGCTTATCAGTGCGCTATGCGCAAAACAACTTTATCGAAGGCATTGAAGATGTAAATAGTGGCGGAATATGGGTCAATCTAAGAGCAGGGTCCATGTTTGTAGTATGGTCTAATCTTTCTGTCGGGTTTTTTGGCGAAATACCGCTCTATCAGAACTTGAAAGGCTTCCAACTCACCACAACCTATAAAGTTATAGGCGCAGTCCAACTAAAATTTTAAGCATGTATAAGACTATCGTATCATCGCTACTGCTAATATTATTAATAAGTTGTTCAAAAGATGCTGTTGTAAACCCTACTTCAGATAAACCGAATCCCACACTGCATAAGTCTGGCATCATAACCGATCAGATCGATGATAAAGATTATATTATTTATGGAAATACGATTGTTGATACCTATGTTGCCTACGAACCGAAAACAATAACGGGAGATATAGTTGAATTATCGGGTACAGATTTCTCGTTCCCTATAATTTTTGAAGATAAAGACGGAGGCCTCTGGAACGTATTTGGCACTTGTGTGTCAGGGCCCAATAAAGGCTCAAAATTAAAGGCTGCACGCTATCAGCTTGGTTTTTTCTTTAGCTTTGCCTCATTTTTCCCAGAGGTAAGCTTATTTGGCGAAGGAATGAGTCAGGAGATAGACCAATCCTCACCTAACCCTGAATGGCTGATTGACCCAGAGGAAATTTCACAAGGAGCACTAAAAGATGCTATTCCTGCTTTAAGCGACCCGAAGTTTAAGGCTATTGGACTTACCGAGACAACAGAATCGCTATACGATAATAACGAGCTCTTTGTTGTAGCCGAAAATAATAACGGGTATAAACTATACCCCCATGCCATCCTCGATTGGCATGAGGTTGTTAACGATCAGGTAAATACTGAGCCCGTTGCATTGTCTTATTGTCCACTGACTGGTACAAGTATGATGTGGTCGAACAACATAGATAACAACTCTATTTTAAACTTTGGAGTTTCTGGTTTACTCTATAATAGCAACCTAATTCTCTACGATCGAAATACTAATAGCTATTGGTCACAAATTAGGGAGCAGGCCATCCATGGTAGTTTTATTGGTGTACAGCCAGAGCGCGTATCGACAGTCGAGGTTAATTGGCAAGGGGCTAAAATGCTCGCTGATGAGTTTGATATTCTTTCCGAGAACACCGGTTTTGGTCGCGATTATAACTTTTACCCATACGGGAATTATAAGAATAATGAACTGGTATTTTTCCCATTAACCTATAATGACATTCGGCTTCATCCAAAAGAGCGAGTCATGGCAATTATTCACGGGAATAAAGCCAAAATATTTAGGTTTAAGGATTTGCCTGAGAATTAATTCTACTAGCTTTCTAGAAAGATATGCATTCTTAAATCGAATGGATCGGTGTTATTGATTACATCACTAACAAAGGTATTACTCGGGATGGATAGATAATTAACCTTCCGTTCTTGAAGAGTCCCACCTGGAAAAGTATATTCCTTTAGCGCCATTATCTTGGCCATCTCATCTTCACGATTTCTTTTTTCTGCCTTTACAAATTTGTTCTGGATTTTGTCAAGGCACTGTCGATGCTTCTCAAGCTGTGCATCAACATGTTGAATAAGTGTTACATCGATTTCTGAGGCCAGCTTTTTGAGCGACTCGTAAGTTTGTGCAACTTGCTGTCGCTCAGACTGCAAGTCTAACTGAGTGTTCAATGAGTGAACAAATTTCTTTTTTAATTGTTCAACCTCAGTAAACAGGTCGCCAAACTCTAACTTCAGCTTCTCGCTTTTCCGCTGAATGTTCTTATCCAAATAAAGACCAAAGGTTCGCGGCATTAAAACAGGGAAATCAACTTTATAGAAGTCGAACATTTCTTTATACTGAAGCCAATAGGCTAATTCTCCTGGCCCCCCGACATACCCCAAATTAGGCAGAATTACTTCCTGGTATAATGGTCGTAAAATAACATTTGGGCTAAATTTTTCCGGGTTCGACTTTAGAAGGGCAAGAATTTCTGTTTTACTGAAACTTATTTCGGTATCCACTACTTTATAAAGCTCGCCATCCCGCTCAATGCGCGACCTCAGACCATCTTCAAGGTAAAACAGGTTAATTTCTCTTGGGTTTAGCTGAGGTTTATAACCTTGTTCAACGAGATACTCGCTTTTACTATTTACAGCTTTAAAGGCAGAATGATTAAGAAGGTCATCCTCCATTACCGATGCGAATTCAGCCTTTAGTTCAGAGTTATCCGCATCAATAACAACCAACCCTTCTGCGCCAAAAAGATCATTTACATATTGTCTAACTGCCTGAGCCAGCGTCTTTCCGGAAGTATATGCGTTCTTAAAAATAGCTGTATTGCCTGGGATTGAATCTGCGAGCTCAGCAAGTCCATCAGTCGCAAACCGACCTACCGCTCCCGACTGGTCCGTTGCCCATTGATATTTTTTGCCATCAACGTAGGTATGGTCTATCTCTTCAAAATCATGATCTTCGGAGGCCATCCAATACACTGGAACAAAATTATATTCCGGAAATTTCGACTTCAATATTTTACAAATATTAATAGCCGAAACAATCTTATAGATAAAGAAGAGTGGGCCTGTGAAGATATTAAGTTGATGCCCTGTTGTAACAGTAAAAGTGGCCTGATCGGTTAGCAGAGAAATATTCTCTTTTACCGCATCGGAAACAACCACATCTGTATATTGTTCTGAGAGCACCCTTGATAAGGTACTACGGTATTCTTGCGATAGCTTTCTATAGGATAAGGACTTCTCGAATCCTTCTACGGTTGGATCAAAAGAATGCGTAGGCGCCAGCTTAGGACTCCCATTTAAGTAATCCAGAAAAATATCCGAAAATGTACCGGTGTTATCTAAGGCTAGTTTTGCTACTTTCATGAAACCAAATAATCATACAAGACTAAAGAGGTTCAGCGGTTAAATCAAATTCTGTCGCGTCAGTTATTTTAACGGTAACCATATCGCCAATTCTAAGATATGTGTCAGTAGCATCGATTAGAACTTCATTATCCACCTCTGGTGAATCAAACTCGGTGCGTGCGTAATAAGTTCCGGATTCGAGCCTATCGATCAGTACTTTTTGAGTAGTACCTATTTTTTCCTGATTAAGTTCCAACGAAATCTCTTGTTGCAATTCCATGAGTTCTTCGGCACGGGTTGTTTTAACTTCTTCCGGCACGTTGTCTTCTAAGGTGTAAGCGTGGGTATTTTCTTCGTGTGAATAAGTGAATACGCCAAGTCGCTCAAAGCGCATATCTCGCACAAAATTCATCATCTCCTGAAAATCCTCTTCAGTTTCATTAGGATACCCGGCAATCAGCGTTGTTCTAATAGCAATACCCGGTACTTGGTTTCTTATTTTTTCAATAAGCTTTTCCGTCTTTGCACGATCAATGCCGCGGCGCATAGATTTCAACATTTTTGAAGATCCATGCTGTAGTGGGATATCCAAATAGTTGCATATTTTCGGGTTATTGGCCATAACCTCAAGGATGTCCTCCGGGAATCCCGATGGAAATGCATAATGCAATCGAATCCATTCAATGCCATCAACCTCCGCTAGTGCTTTAAGCAATTTGGCAAGAACTCTTTCACCATAAAGATCAAGGCCATAATAAGTTGAGTCCTGAGCAATTATGAGGAGCTCCTTTACACCGTTGGCCGCAAGGTTTTTTGCTTGCGAAACCAGTGTTTCAATGGGCACAGAAACATGTTTCCCACGCATAAGTGGGATAGCGCAAAACGAACAGGGTCTATCGCAACCCTCCGATATTTTTAAATACGCATAATGGCTGGTCGTGGTAATAACACGCTCACCGAGCAACTCCTGCTTATAATTAGCCTTCAGCTTCCCGAGTAGCTCTGGTACTTCTCTTGTCCCGAAGAAAGCATCAACCGATGGGATCTCCTTTTCTAAATCCTCGCGGTAGCGCTCGGATAGGCAACCAGAAACATAAAGCTTCTCAATCAATCCATCATCCTTCGCCTGAGCGTATTCCAGAATGGTATCAATCGATTCTTGCTTCGCTGAATCGGTGAAACCACAGGTGTTTATTATAACAATATTGGCGTCATCTGCTTTTTCGTGCGATGCATCAATATTATTACCTTTTAATTGGGTCAAAATCACTTCAGAATCGACTAAATTCTTAGCGCACCCCATGGTGATTATATTAACCTTATCTTTTTTAAGTGTTTTTGTTTTCAAAACATATAGAGTATTATGCAAAATTAAGGCACTCAACATTCTTCTTACCCTAATTACCAATTAAAGATTTTCTATTTGGCAAAGGGTTAGCTTCTCTGTTATTTTGTACCCGATTATGCAATTCAACAAGTGGTTATTTAAAGCAAGTTTATGCCTGATGATATATCTCATATCTTGCGGTGATGAACCTACCTGTGTTGATACAGATACCAGTATCATCAAAATCGACTTTCTAGATGAAGATGGAAAAGCGAAGAACATTATAATCAACTCTCTTAGTGCTATTGGCAATGAGGATGGTTTCCCGGAGTTCAATAACGACACTACCAGCAGTATTTCTTTGCCCCTTAACCCAGGCGCGCGGAATACGACCTTTATTCTGTACCAGCCTACAAAAACCGATACTCTTGGCCTAGCTTATGATGTAGTCGCCAAATTGATCTCGCCCGAGTGTGGGCTTGATGCTTCTTTTAGTAAACTAGATACTTCTTTCACAACATTTACCAAGCTGGTAATCATCGAATCAATTATTGATGAAGCCGTAACCACCAATATTGAAATTACTCATTAACATATCGCTCCTCTTTGCTTCACTCGGGTTATATGCTCAAGAGAATCCCTATACCTATGTTGTAGATTCGGCGTCTGCAGGTGGTAATATGTTTGTTCCTACTGGGGTAAGAATTGGTGCTGACCTTCTAGGCCCCGTGCTTCATGCCTTCGATAATCGAAGTCTGAGTTATGAATTCACCGCAGAGTTGGATGTTGATAAATATTATCTCGTAGTTGAAGGCGGTTATCAACAGTTTAATGAGAAAAACGATAACATCGATTATAGTATGAAGGGTAATTTTTTCCGAATTGGCCCGGAAGCTAACTTCCTCAGTAAGGACAATTTGCTGAATAGTTTTTCTTTTGGTTTACGCTATGCCTGGGGTAGTTTTAACGAAACAGCAACAGGCAACGTAATTGAACCCAACTGGGGTCCTGTACCAGTTAATTTCGATGTTCAGAACAAATCGAGCTGGGTTGAGATGACCACCGGTGTTAAAGTAAGATTGTACAAGAATTTTTTCACAGGTTATATTTTCCGATTCAGGTTTTTACGCAGAACTACAGTGCCTAATGTTCCTTTTAGTCCTTATTACGTTCCTGGATTTGGCTTCTCCGATAAGGAAAATTCATGGGGCTTTCGGTATTATATAATGTATAGGATCCAATGGTCGAAAAAACCCATCCGAGCTAAACGGAATAATTAACGTTGGTGCTTATCAGCAATCACAAACTCGTACACCATTTTCGAGATATCTCCCAGCAGCTTTACCCCATCTTCGCGACTTTCAAGATTTTTTGATAATAAGATTAACACGTATTCATGTCCATTAGGAAGAACAATAATTCCTGAATCGTGCTGGACTCCAGTTATGGAACCCGTTTTGTGTGCTACTTTAACTTCTCTTGGCAGTTGAGCGGGAATTACAGAATTAAACTGTTGATCGTATAAAACAGACATCATCTCGGCACAAACTGCTTGGCTAATAATTTTATCTTTCCCAATTGCTTCAAAAATCTTCATCAAGTCGAAGGCTGTTGTGGAATTGCTTAGCCCTTGGTCAAAAGCTTTCTGATCTTCGACCCCACGTAATACCTCGATATCGGGCGCTCCTAACTCTCGCATAGACTGGGTAACTCGCTCTGCTCCTACCAATTCTATTAATATATTCGTAGCCAGGTTACTGCTTTTTGTAATCATCTCATACATCAGGTCGCGTATAGCAATGGACGTGCCCACTTTTTTGTAGAGTACGGTCTCACTATCCTCGGAAATATCCATTTTATATTTTGAGCCATCCACTATGCTCAAAAATTCATCCTTAACTAAAATCGAATCATCGAGCGAAAATTGACCTGCGGCGGCCTGCTTGTACAGCTCAATCATGACCGGTGTTTTCATGGTACTAGCCGCATGAAACTTCATATGCTCATTAATAAATAGCGTGTCTCCAGTTTTTAAGTCGGCAAATGCAATGGCAAAATCGCCTGGAGTGGTTGTGATTTTCTCGCTTATTTGTTTCGAAAGTGTTACCAAGGGTGGTTCATTATCTGGCATACAGGCAGTAAGTAAAATGAAAACTAAGAGACTAAGACTAAGTTTTTTCATGAAAAGAGATTGTAAAATTCGCAGTAAAGTTCACATAATCTGTTAAAAAACAAAACCCGACCTAGTTACCAGAGTGAATAACCCTGACTATCCGAAAAAGGAGTCTACAAATTCAGTCTTATTGAATACTTGAAGGTCGTTAATACCCTCTCCCACGCCGATGTACTTCACTGGAATTTTGAATTCATCAGAAATACCGATTACTACGCCACCTTTGGCAGTACCATCGAGTTTGGTAATGGCGAGAGAGGTCACTTCGGTTGCTTTGGTAAACTCTCGTGCTTGATTCATGGCATTTTGACCAGTACTACCATCGAGTACAAGTAAAACTTCATGAGGCGCTGTTTCAACAAATTTCTGAACAACTCTTTTTATCTTACCAAGTTCGTTCATCAGGTTTACCTTGGTGTGTAAACGACCAGCAGTATCGATAAGAACTACATCCGATTGGTTCTCAACGGCATGCTTAACCGTATCGTAGGCAACTGATGCTGGATCGGTATTCATCCCGTGGGATACAACCTCTACTCCTACTCTTTCGCCCCATAATTTAAGCTGATCTACAGCAGCAGCTCTAAATGTATCTGCTGCACCCAGTGTTACCTTGAGCCCTTTAGCTTTTAGCTGTGCTGCCAGCTTACCTATAGTTGTGGTTTTGCCTACGCCATTAACCCCAACTACCATTATTACATAGGGCTTGATGCCGGAAGGCACATTAAAATCTATTTGATCTTCTGAATTGTTCTGTGCGAGCAACTCAGCGATTTCTTCCCGTAAAATTTTATTAAGCTCTTCAACACCCAAATACTTGTCGCGGGCTACTCTGGCTTCAATGGCTTCAATAATTTTAAGTGTTGTTTCTACACCCACATCAGAGGTAATCAGAACCTCTTCGAGATTATCTAATACCTCCTCATCTACGGTAGATTTACCAACGACCGCTTTCCCTAATTTATTAAAGAAACTCTCCTTCGATTTTTCCAGGCCTTTATCAAGATTCTCTTTTTTATCTTTAGAAAATATGCCACCAAATAGTCCCATTTCATCAATTTAAGAAAGTGAAAATAACAAAAAAAGTCCCTGTGCGGGACTTTTATAATTAATATCTTACAATTAGATTTTTAGCTTTTGGCTAAAGTGTCTTTTACCTGATCTAAAGGCACCATTTCTTCTTTGAACGAGTATGCTCCAGTTTTTTCGGACTTTACTGCTCTTATAACTTTTGCGAAGTTCTTACCTTCACCTTTTTGTAATGTTGCAACTACCTTCTTAGCCATGGTTACTTAATTTCTTTGTGGATAGTATATTTCTTAAGAACAGGATTGTACTTCTTCAATTCCATCCTGTCAGGAGTATTCTTCCTGTTTTTTGTAGTGATATATCGTGATGTACCGGCCATACCACTTTCTTTATGCTCTGTGCACTCTAGTATAACCTGAACTCTATTGCCTTTCTTAGCCATTTTGCTCTACTTTATTTTTCGGAGTGCAAATGTAGGGATTTCTAATAAATATTAAAACGTTTTTATTAGAGATTGAAAATTATTTTCCATCAAGATCAGGAAGGATAAGTTTATTCAAGACACTTTCTTCCTCCATTAACTTCTCAATCTCGCTAACACTTCGCGGCGCAAGGTCAGATAATAGCTCTGGTTCGCCCGATTCTGTTATAAGAATACAATCCTCAATTCTAACCGCAATTCCCCACCATTTTTTATCGCATTTACTCCCTTCTGGAATATAAATCCCCGGCTCCACTGTAAGAACCATGCCAGGTTCAAAAATATCGTAATCGCCATTATCGTGTACATCCAGACCAATATGATGGCTTATCCCGTGTGGGTAATACATATGCCGCTGGTTAACACTATCGATAATGCCTAGCTCAACAAGACCTTCATTAACTATACGCTTTGAAGTGGCTGCCGGTACTTTCCATGCCTCCCCCGCAACACTTTGCTTCATTGCCTCGGTTTGAGCTTTCAGAACGAGCTCATAAATTGCTTTTTGCTCCGTATTAAACTTACCGTTAATTGGAATCGTACGCGTAACATCGGCTGTATAGCCATGATATTCTGCCCCTAAATCCATTAAAATCATATCCTTACTACTAATTTCAGGAACCTGATTATCTATGTAGTGCAAAATACACCCGTTATTACCAGCACCAACAATCGAAGGATATCCTTCATATTCACTACCATATTTCTTGAATATAAATTCATGAATACCCTGAATCTCAGTTTCTGACATGCCAGGTTTCATGGCTTTCATAACCTCTACCTGTCCTATGGTTGATATATTCACCGCTTTTCTAAGAAGCACCAATTCTTCGGGAGTCTTAATACCCCGCATACTTCCCATTATACCTTGCAGAGAACGCATATCTAAATTCGACTGCTCGGGCTCAATCGCCAATGTTTCGCCTGGTGTAGGATAATTAGCCTTTGCCTTAAATTCAGCAATAAGATCATAAAGGTCGCCCGAAACACGAGTTTGGTCTCGAACATCATTTTTGAAGTCTGTAAACAGCACCTTATCGAATTTGCTAAAATCTATCCTGTAGTCGACGAAGCTGGTATTATTAAATACTTCCTGTAAGCCTAGCTTGCTTTTTACCCCTTCGTCACCAAGTCGACGCCCTGTCCACATTTCTGCTCGTTCGTTTCTTGGTTGCACGAAAATTATTTCATTATATGTTGAACCATCCTCCTTCTGCTGATCTTCCTTAAAAATCAGTAATACTGAATGTGGTTCCTTATAACCCGTAAGGTAAAAAAAATCAGGATCTTGGTGATAGATATAATCAACATCATTAGAACGATTTCGAATGGCAGCGGCAAAAAATACTGCAACCGAATTTTCGGGGAGTTTTTGGCGTAACAAATCTCTACGACCTTTATGAAACTCCGACTTAAGCTGATCCTGAGGTTCTAGGATTTGCTGTGAAAAAGAAAATCCTGATCCATATAAAAGGACCAGGATTAGAATATATTTAAAATACTTCATACCTCGGTTTAATGGAAAACCCAATTATACCAAGATATTACCGTTTTTCCTCGCGTCTTTTAAAACAGCAGTAATGCCCTTCTTATTAATCGTACGAAGTGCAGAGGTAGATACCTTTAAGGTTATCCACTTGTCCTCTTCAGGAATATAGAAACGCTTTGTTTGCAAGTTTGGATAAAACTTACGCTTCGTTTTATTATTCGAGTGAGATACGTTGTTTCCTACTCTTGGTCTTTTGCCGGTTACTTCACAAATTCGAGACATAACTCTATTATTATTTTTTAGGAGTGCAAATATCGTTTAATTCTAATAAATCACAAAAGAAGACTTTCAAAATAGATCATTTATTTAAAAAAATATTAGTTGGATAGATAATACCCTGTCGATTTTGTAAATATCGTCGAAAACAGCATTAATTTTGATCAAAAGATCAGGTAATGGCAGAAGTTATAGACAGAAGTAGTGAAGCGATAGCTTTAGAAGATAAATACGGGGCACATAATTATCATCCCTTACCCGTTGTTCTTGCCAAGGGTGAAGGCGTTTACGTTTGGGATGTAGACGGAAAGAAGTATTACGACTTTCTTTCGGCGTATTCGGCTGTAAACCAAGGCCACTGTCATCCTAAAATTGTTAAGGCATTAAAAGATCAGGCCGAGACACTTACGCTTACCTCGAGAGCTTTCTATAATGATGTGCTTGGGGAATACGAGAAATTTATGTCGGATTATTTCAAGTTCGACAAGGTTTTACCCATGAATACGGGAGCCGAGGCTGTAGAAACGGCCATTAAACTTACCAGGAAATGGGCTTATGAGGTTAAGGGAGTTCACGATAATGAAGCGAAAATAATTGTCTGTGAAAATAATTTTCATGGTAGAACTACAACTATCGTATCCTTTTCGAATGACCAGGAAGCACGAAATAACTTCGGGCCATTCACGAAGGGTTTTATTCGCATCCCGCATAATGATATAGATGCCTTGGCAGAAGCATTAAAAGATCCGGCTGTCGCTGGCTTTTTGGTTGAGCCTATCCAAGGAGAGGCTGGGGTATTTGTGCCGTCTGACGACTATTTAATTGAAGCGAGTAAGCTTTGCAAGAAGCATAATGTTCTTTTTGTAGCCGATGAAGTACAAACGGGTATTGCCCGTACCGGCAGACTCTTAGCGACATGTGGTAACTGTTCTTGTCAAGATAAAAATTGCTCTGGCACACCAGATGTTAAACCGGATATATTAATTCTTGGCAAAGCACTGAGCGGTGGCGCCTACCCCGTATCGGCGGTATTGGCAAACGACTCCATAATGAATGTTATAAGACCCGGACAGCATGGATCTACCTTTGGAGGCAATCCTCTAGCCGCTAAGGTTGCAATTGCGGCACTGGAGGTCGTAAGAGAGGAGAAGCTTGCCGATAATGCTCAGAAGCTTGGTGAGATTTTCCGAAGCCGAATGACAAAACTCGCGGAGTCTTCGGATTTGGTAGTTAAAGTACGAGGTAAAGGTTTGCTTAATGCCATAATTATTAACGATTCACCCGATAGTAGTACGGCCTGGGATATTTGTATGGCCTTAAAGAATAATGGGCTACTAGCAAAGCCAACTCATGGCAATATAATTCGATTTGCCCCTCCTTTGGTAATGACCGAGGAGCAACTACTCGACTGTTGTTCGATAATAGAAGAAACAATCCTGAATTTCAGGAATTAATTAGAATTAGTACCGGTGTCCTTATTTTCTGAAGCGGTATTCTCATCCTTCTTCAGTGCAATGGAGTGGTCGTATTCAATCTTATTAATATAAAATACCCGACGGTTTAGTTTTACACCGGTGTCTTTCAGGTTCTTGATTTTCTGAACACCGTATGCCATAAACTTATCATCGTACCATTTTTCGAAGCCAGCGATATCAGAATTGGAAGATTTGTCATTAACGATATCATCCTGGAAGGTAAGTCTCAAGTTATCAAATGATTTGCCTTCAATAACATCCGATCCTTCAATTAATTTCGATCGTATTTCATTCTCGTAGGCATATAGCAACACCACCTTGCCATCGTTTACATCGGCATGTACAAATTGCTCCAGGTTATACGATACCACATCATCAATCTGGAAACTATTATCCCATAAAACCTCTCCCTGCTTATTAAACCCAATAATAACAGCATGCGTGTAGCGGTAACCTTCAAAAGACAAGGTACTAGATCCTCCGCTTCCGAAACCATTCACGCCGTAGCCACTCATATTCATGTAGTTAGAGCTACTATATTTTGGATAAAATGCTTCTCCAAGCATGATGTAGGTGTCTCCATCTTCAATAATATCATGGACTAATAAGCGGTAATTGAACTTTACTTTTTTACCTTTTATCTTCTTTCGCTCTATTTTATCCGTGATTCGCTTTTGTCGCTTTGCTTTAAGATAGGTAAAAAAATTATCTAGATCGGCATAATTATAATAGAGTAAATTCTGCTCTATTTCGGTATTATGCTGAGCAACAAATAACCCCCTGGAAAAATCTGATTTCCGGACCCCATAGGTTCCAACGATGATACTCCCGTTTGCTCCAAGGTTTGCAACGCGTCCAAAAATCAACCCTATATCTTCATCCGGATCAAATATATAGCTATCGAGATATTCGCCGTCCGGATCATAGGTTTTAAGGGCTAATGTGTTACTATTATTATCGAAAGCTCGGGTAGTGAGCAAGACTTTTATAGAATTATCGGTAACCTTTATCTGTGCTAACTGCGTTTTATTGCCAAAAATTCCGGGTAACACCTTCGATTTCTCAGTCTTAAGGCTGTAATGAATAACCACTGGGTCTTCATTGTATGCACCCCCGATAATTGCTGCTTCTTTGGTCATCTCGAATTCCAGAAGGTTGATATTAACGAGATTCCTAATTCTATGTTGGGTAGTATCTCCATTAAACTCATCCATTTGGACTAATAGTAAGTCGAGCGAACTTCGGCTAGTTCCTTGAAACAAAAAAGAATAATTATTGGCTGCATAAGCATATCCTCGAAAAGCATTAGCCCTGTCAAGGTATATTTCTTTTACCCATTCACTATTTAACGCAGTATCCAGCTTAATAAAACGCCAAAGGCTATATCTACCATTATAAACGTCGAGCGGCTTATAGAGCAAGACACCGGCATCATGCCCGGATAGCACGCTGTAGCCATCTTCGAAATTATCGAGTTCGATTTCGAACCTGCCTGGCTGCATTATTTGCCCATAGCTTTGAAAAGCCAGGAAAGAAAAGATGATAAATATAGTTAACCTCATTAATTACCCCGTATACTCCTGAATAGGTTTACGTCATTTAATGCAAATTAGTTGATGAAAATGATTTACAAGTGCTAAATAACCTAAATAATTTGCAATTCTTTTATGATCTTTAGGTTGAACAAATTCAGGCAATTAAAAATTCAACCTTTTAGTTGATTTTATGACGAATAAAGAAATAGTTGGGAAGATTAAATATTATTCGAAGCTGTTAGAGCTTCATGGTGAAAACGACTTTAAAATTCGCACCTATCAAAATGCTATTGCTAATCTAGAGCGGGTTAAATCCCAGATTTGTTCGATGGAGAAGCAGGAGCTGGAGGGTATAGATGGTATTGGGAAAGGAATGGTTGAAACAATCTTCCAACTTTCGGCGAACGGCAGCTTCGAAAACCTAGATCAACTCGAAGAGCTTACGCCATCGGGTATTCTAGAGTTAATGAACTTCCGCGGGATCAGCACCAAAAAACTGCGTGTTCTATGGCAAGAGTTCAATATTTCAGATAAGATAGCTTTAAAAGCCTTACTAGCATCGGGCAAGCTCCTTTCCGTTAAGGGTTTTGGTGCCAAAACTATAGCCAATCTTGCGGCGGTAGTTGATTACGCTATAGAAAGCGAAGGAAAGATTTACTACGCTCAAGCAGAAAAAATTGCTAGTACTATTATCGAAGCCCTACAATCTGAGTTGCCAGATTCTAAGGTAAGTACTGTTGGAAAGTTGCGAAGAAAGTGGGAAGTTGTCTCAAGTATTGAAATCCTCATCGATCAATCAATTCTTAAGCTTTCTCCCATACTGAATAGCATCTCATTAATAAGTCAGGATAAGAAGAAATCAGGGCCTTTCAGTTGGAAAGGCCAGACCGTTGAAAAGCCGCTAATAGAAGTAGTTATTTATCCCACAACTTCGCAAAAGTTTTCGAAAGACCTGATTCTAAAAACTGGCTCACCGGAACATCTGAATCAAATTATTGGAGATCAGAAATTTCAAGATATTGTAAAAGCCAATGAAATTGAGCATGAAGAGGATTATTACGCCGGTGCTGGTTTGCAATTTTGCGATCCCGAAATTCGCGAAGGAGATTGGGAAATTAATCTTGCCGCTTCCCATAACTTACCCGAACTACTAAAGACATCGGACCTAAGAGGCATCCTTCATAATCATTCAACCTATAGCGATGGAGCAAATAGTTTAAGAGAAATGGCCGAAGCCTGTAAAAATCTCGGTTATGAGTATTTAGGTATGTCCGATCATAGCAAAGCTGCTTCATTCTATGCCAATGGACTTTTTGAAGAGCGCGTGGCGCAACAACAGAAAGAAATTGACGACCTCAATGAGGAGCTCAAACCCTTCAAGATTTTTAAGAGCATAGAGTCCGATATCCTTGCTGATGGGTCACTCGACTATGATAATGAGACCCTTAAAAGCTTCGATTTTGTAATTGCATCGATCCATTCGGGGTTGAGTATGGATAAGAATAAAGCAACGGAACGATTAATTACAGCTATTGCAAATCCGTATACGACCATCTTGGGTCATATGACAGGCCGAATTCTATTACAGCGACAGGGCTACCCCGTTGATCACGAAGCCATAATTAATGCCTGTGCAGAATATGGCGTAATCATTGAAATAAATGCCCATCCTAAAAGGCTGGATATTGATTGGCGTTGGGTTCGTAAAGCACTCGACAAGGGTGTAATGTTATCAATTAACCCCGACGCCCACGAAATTGTGGGCTACCAAGATATGTATTACGGAGTATGCGTAGGTCGCAAGGGTGGCTTAACTAAAGAACAGACCCTCAACACCATGTCGTTGAAGGCAATTGAAACCTATTTTGCGCAGCGAAAAAGCCTAATTTGATTTGTATTTAATGGAAAGACCAAGTGTAAACTCCGCGACATGAACAGGGTTTTCAGGATAGTGCGTAAAAGCATTTATCTTAATATCTTTTGTTACCCGCTCTTTAGATTCGATGGTCTCCTCGATAATTTCCTGAATTACAGCACCATCTTCTGAGATAAAATAAACATCACTCTCAGGCCTGCTTATAAAGTTGGCCTTGAAATCTTTAAACACGATGGACATTTTTTGCTTCGACTTTTCAGTAATAAAAAATGCCTGAAATGCGCCAGATAAATCAGCTCCAATAGCAAGCGCTCCAAAATACATCGACCCCAAATGATTCTTAGTCCTGCGTCGTAGTGGAATCATCATCACCATCCGCTGATCGGATAATTCAACAAGCCGTGGTCGAGTAAACCCTATGAGTGGAATTTTGAAAATCCCAAAAAGCCAGAGGCTTCTTCTTGCTTTCTTTAGCTCAGACATTAGTGATAGGTTGTGATATTCATTCGGTTAACAAATTATAAAATATACTCACTAAGATCTTTATTCTTAATCAGACCTGCCATTTTTTCAATTACCATCTCCTTCGTAATTGATATTTTAGCGTTTGGCCCAATCACTTCGGGTACATCATACAAAAACTCATTTAAGATTTTACTCATCACTGTACTTAACCTTCTAGCCCCTATGTTTTCTACTTCTTCATTGATATGGAAGGCAGACGCCGCAATCTCTTCAAGGGCATCATCGGTAAAACTTAATTCTACCTCTTCCGATTCGAACAGGGCATGATATTGCTTAGTGAGTGCCGTGCGTGGTTCTTTGAGAATATGGTAGAAATCATCCTTTGTAAGAGTTTCCAACTCAACTCTTATCGGAAATCTACCTTGAAGTTCAGGAATTAGATCAGATGGTTTTGCTACGTGAAAAGCCCCTGCTGCAATAAATAATACATGATCGGTTTTAACCATACCGAATTTCGTATTAACAGCTGACCCTTCAACGATCGGCAGCAAGTCACGCTGTACCCCTTCACGGCTAACATCAGGACCTCCTCCTGCTTTCTTGCTTCCTCCTCCGGCAATTTTATCAATCTCATCGATGAAAATTATTCCGGAATTTTCCGCTTTAGATAGTGCTTCCTCCTTCACTTCATCCATGTCGATTAATCTCGCCGACTCTTCCTCTAATAACATCTTGCGAGCTTCGGCAATAGTAACCTTCCGTTTCTTCGTCTTTTTGGGCATCATATTGCCAATCATCTCCTGAAGGTTTATCATGGAGGCTTCGTCCATCATGCCACCGCCGATCATACCCACGCCGCCAGAACCATTCGATTGCACACTAACGTCTATTTTCCTGTCTTCTAGCTCTCCATTGCGGATCTTCGTTCTAAAACGTTCGCGCGTCCGCTCATTCAATTCACGATCCGATTCAGGTTCCTTTTGCGGATCGGTAGTATTGATAGGAGATGGCGAAGACTTCATCGGAGGTATCAGAGCATCAAGAATTTTTTCTTCAACAATTTCTTCTGCTTTATCCTTAACCTCCTCCTGCTTGCGCGTCTTAACAATTATTATCGCCTGCGATACTAAATCGCGCACCATGCTTTCAACATCCCGACCTACATAGCCAACCTCGGTGAATTTAGAGGCCTCAACCTTAACGAAAGGAGCATCAGCTATTTTAGCTAATCGTCGAGCGATTTCAGTTTTCCCAACACCGGTTGCGCCGATCATTAAAATATTATTGGGCATAATCTCAGCCTGCAATTCCGATTTTACGTTCATACGACGCCAGCGATTACGAAGGGCAATGGCCACGTTCTTTTTCGCATCGTTTTGGCCAATAATATACTTATCGAGCTCCTTTACAATTTGCTGTGGTGTTAAATATGTGTTATTCATAATGTTTTATTTCGATGTGATTTCTGAAAGGTTCGCTGCCAGCGTAAATTGATTATTATTCCCTGAGACATGATACCCTCCTAATGCATAGACGAATTCAAAGGCCTTAATATTCAGTTCAAAACCTACTGATATACCACTAAAACCGGCACTATCTTCTTGCCTAAGCTCGCTTCTCCTTAGTTGGTTATAACCCAAAAGAACCGAGAACTGTTCCTTAAGTATAATTTCGGCCCCGAAAACTAAATGACGAAAGATGTTATCAACGGCCGTATTTAAATTATTAATGGCTTCACCCTCTCCCATGAGATTCCATTCGTGAAGATGGTGACCCGTTACTGAGAAGCGGATGGGCATATACTGTGGCTTAAAAGAAGTTCCAAGCTGAATATCAAATGGCAACGTCGACCTACTAGTAGCGGAGAATTCACTTAATACTATTCCAAAATTCTGAATGGCAACACCTACCGTAAAATCTTTCGAAGGGTGCAGAAAAATAGCACCAATATCCATCATTAAAGCATTGCCATTATAACCTCCAATAGATGTATTTGCAAATTTTAGACTCGCCCCAATACGAATATTGTTTGCCTGTCTGGCATGACTTACAACAAAGGCATAGTCACTCGGGGTAAATGATGTAGTGGCAGCACCTGATGCATCGTAGCCCTCGATAGCACCATAAGAGAGATATTGCATACCAACTCCAAAAACACCTACTTGTCCAACATTAAAGTTATAATTCGCGTTGGTTAGTCCAGCGCCTCCTGGAAGAAAGCTATAGCCCAAGGCCAAACGATTATATTGAGTACTTGGTAACAGTGCAGGATTATATTGAAAGAAACCCGTACCATGCTCGAAAAGCGAGACATTTGCCCCACCCAACCCAGCAATTTTCGCAAAAACCGGTTGTTGCAAAGCCGTAAATGAATTACTACCTTGCCCATACCCAACATGGCCGGCTGCGATAAGCAGTCCGGCAACAACGCTTTTTAAGGCAACTCTATTTTTTTTCTTCAGGAACAATAAAATGAATTGGGTTCTTAACCTTCTCCTTCAATAATGCCTTTTGCAAGACTTCTTCTACAGATTCAACGTAAGTAATCGTTAATCCTTTTACATAACGCTGATCAATTTCATCGATGTCGCGTTTGTTTTTTTCACACAAGATCAATTCTCGAATGCCGGCGCGTCTCGCTGCAAGTACTTTTTCTCGTATTCCTCCTACCGGCAAAACTTTGCCGCGTAAGGTAATTTCACCAGTCATTGCGAGTTGATTGCGCACTTTTCGTTGCGTAAACGTTGATGCCAGTGAAGTAAGCATTGTTATCCCGGCCGAAGGTCCATCTTTTGGAACAGCGCCTGCTGGTACATGGATATGAAGATCATAATGATCGAATACCCGATAATCAATACCTAATATTTCGGCATTCGACTTTAAATAACTTAGTGCCGCTATTGCCGACTCGCGCATTACATCACCAAGCTGACCCGATATAGTTAGCTTACCCTTACCACGGCTAACACTCGATTCCACAAACAGAATCTCGCCACCAACCGGCGTCCAGGCCAAGCCGGTTACCACTCCGGCAGATTTATTATCCTGGTAAAGCTCTTTATCAAAAATCTCTGCCCCTAGGGCTTTGCGCACTTCAACAGGCGTTATCACAGTTTCAAAAGGTTCATCGAGGGCCACCGATTTAGCCGCCTGACGAATCACACTTCCTAGCTTACGCTCTACTGTTCTTACCCCAGATTCGCGTGTGTAAGAATCTATTACCTTAACAATACCAGCTTTGTTAAACCGAACCGCCGATTTATCAAGACCATGTTCTGCTATCTGTTTTGGGATAAGATGCTTTCTGGCTATTTCTACCTTTTCTTCTAAGGTGTAGCCATTTATTTCTATAATTTCCATCCGGTCGCGAAGGGCAGGATGAATCGTATCCAATGAGTTAGCTGTTGCTATAAATAAAACCTTCGAGAGGTCATAATCCAATTCCAGATAATTATCACTGAAAGCATTGTTCTGCTCGGGATCTAAAACTTCGAGCAACGCCGATGAAGGATCTCCTCTAAAATCTGAGTTAACCTTATCGATCTCATCCAGAATAAATACCGGATTAGAAACTTTTGCCTTTTTTATATTCTGAATGATTTTGCCTGGCATAGCACCAACATAAGTTTTTCTATGTCCTCTGATCTCGGCTTCATCATGTACGCCGCCAAGTGACATTCTGACATACTTACGCTTAAGTGCCCGAGCTATCGATTTACCTAAAGATGTTTTACCAACTCCGGGAGGTCCATAAAGGCATAGAATGGGCCCTTTCATATCATTTTTAAGCTTGAGTACCGCTAGGTATTCTATGATACGGTTTTTTACTTTATCGAGACCATAATGATCTTTATCGAGTATGCGACGTGCCCGTTTCAAATCAAAATTATCTTTTGTGAGCTTATCCCATGGCAGATCCAGTAGGAGTTCAACATAGTTCATTGCTACCGGAAACTCCGCTGCAGCAGGGTTCATGCGCATAATTTTCTCGAGCTCTTTGTTGAAGTGCAGTGCCGTTTGCTCTGGCCATTTCTTCTTGGCCGCTCTTGCTCTTAATTCTTCTATCTCTTGATCTGGACCATCATAGCCAAGCTCATCCTGCAAAACCTTCATTTGCTGACGCAAATAATAATCCCTTTGTTGATGATCGATATCAGAAGAAACTTTCTTATGGATCTCTTGTTTCAACTCCAATACCTCTACTTCTTGCAAAAGGAAGCTCAGCAGCATATCGGCCCTCTTCTTACCATCGCTTACATTAAGTAAACTCTGTTTATCAGTAACGTCTACGTTTAGATTAGATGACAGAAAATGAGTTAAAAACGTTGGATTGCTAATATTATCGAGGGCGACCTGGGCTTCACGAGGAATTTCTGGGTTTAAAGAAAGCACCCTGCTCGCCGCTTCCTTTAGCGATTGAACCATAGCCGACGCCTCCTTATTATTTTTCTTCAGGGGGTTTTTATCTGCTAAATATTTAACTCGAGCAATTATCACAGGATCGTCGCTCAGGAACTCTTCGACTTTATAGCGTTGTTTTCCTTGAATAATTATTGTGGTGTTACCATCTGGCAATACCAACATTTTAAGAATTTTCGCTAATGTGCCTACCTTATAAAGATCTTCGGTTTGTGGCTCTTCGTTATTGTTCTTTTGGGTAAGAACACCAATCAATCGATCACCCGAATAAGCCTTTTTAACAAGTTTTATTGATTTTTGTCTACCAACTGTTATTGGAATAACTACTCCAGGGAACAATACAGTATTTTTGATAGGAAGTATAGGCACCTCAAGAGGGGCATTTTCCTGGGGTTCATGTTCATCATCCATTGAAACCAATTGAATTAAATCATCACTATCGTCTTGATTTAACTCAGAGAGGCTAAATTGGTCTAACATGGGTCTTTTCTTTTTCGTCATCCGTTCACAGTGTCAAAATGGCATAAATATGCGCATTATTCTCACAAAAAATAAGTTATGCCTTATACTTCAATAGCTATGCCAATTAAATTTTTCAATGTTTATTTACATTCTTCACAATATCGACCGACATTTATATTAAACAAATCTGCACCTTGAATATTGTAAAAGCCGTACTATCCGCAATTTTCGTTTCTCTTTGGTTTGGCATTACTAGTGCCCAAACTGCTCTTGACGTCCATCCAGATACGGTTCATGCAAAGCCATTCAATTACGGTAATTCTGATCTATTTGATTTTAAAAACATAAACCGGATACCGTATTATTATAACGCCGCAGAAATAAGAAAGATCCGACAATATGAACAACGAGAGGACTGGGAAAAGCTATATCCTGCTTTACGTGATTATATTGGTTCTTTTGGAATAGAGAATTTTTATAAGTCTACCTATTGGTTATGGCGATTAGCGAAGCTTACGGAGCTGTTCGGTAATCAAGAAGAAGCCCGATTACTGTACAACCTAGCCCTTAAGCATTATAGAAATAATCTGGATGTAAATGAAATAGAGCTTTATTATGATTCGCTGGATCAAAACGCTAGAGACTACTATGTTCCTGTAGAATACTATTATGAACTGGTTAATTATAGGCAACTGGTGGATACGTTAAGGCCGCCTCGTGGTATGTTATTAAACATGGGGCCGCTTATTAACTCGCCGCAGGCCGAGTATGGTCCTTCATTAAGTAGCGACAACAATCTCCTGATTTTTACTACGAAAAGAGAGAAATCTAAAAACCCTCTAAAACCAGAACCCATAGAGAACATCTATTATAGTATTAACGATGCCGGTGTATGGCTGCGTGCAAAACCTGTTGAAGGGCTCAACTCAGATCTTAATGAGGGCTCCGCAGTATTGAGCTACGACGGGAAAACGATATATTTTTCGCAATGCGAATCACTTACCAGTTTTGGAGGCTGTGATATCTTCATGGCAAAGATGAAAGAAGACAGTACCTGGGGCGATTTTCGAAACCTTGGTCCAAATATTAATAGTAATGGTTGGGATTCTCACCCTTCCCTCTCCCCTGGAGAAGACACCTTATTTTTCGCATCGGATCGCATTGGTGGTTTTGGGCTGTCGGACATCTACTATTCTACCCGAGATAGTAAGGGGAATTGGCAGAAATCATTGAATGCCGGGCCAATAATTAATACAAGGCAAAATGAGGTCAGCCCATTCTATCATCCAAGAGAAGGCATACTCTATTATAGTTCGAATGGCCTTCTCTTAAATTTTGGCGAATTCGACATTTATAAAACTTATATCGAGGAAGGAAACTGGGTAGAGCCTTATAATATAGGTCCATTGGTTAATGGGCCAGGAAGCGAGTTTTACTTTACCATCGACAGCCAGTCCCAAGAATTGTACTACGCACGCTCTGCAGAAAATGATTTAGATAACCTTGATCTTTATTCTTTTCCTTTGCCCATGGAGGCTCAACCTCGAGCAACTACCCGGCTAACGGGTCAAATTGCTAACGACTCTACTGGAATCCCAGTACAAGGAATCGTTTCGATCATCGATTTAGATAATGGAATTGAAGTGGCTCCTAAATTTCTAAAACCAGATGGGACCTTTGAATTTGAATTAATTAATAATAACAACTACTTGATTATCGTGCAGGGCGAGTCATTTTTTAGAGTTGGGGAAATCTTCAAATTAGAAGACGATACAGAGATCACAGCCTCCGTAAAACCACTATCTACTAAGATAAAGTTTGAATCGATTGTTTTTGGTAATGGAGAAGCCACTCTAACACCAGAAATGTTCGATGATTTAGACAAGATTGTTGACTTTATGGCGGACAATCCTGGGTTCAAATTGCGTATTAATGGACATACTGATAGTGATGGTCGCGAAGATTTCAACCTTGCTTTATCACAGCAGCGGTCGGATGCTATTCTGGAATACATGGTGTATTTTGGCAATATAGATGCAGCAAGAATAACAGCCAAAGGTTTCGGAAGCTCTCGCCCAATAATAAAAGACAACTCCGATAGAGCAAAAAAACTTAACCGCAGGGTTGAGTTTGAACTATACCGCGAGTAAAGCTTAGTTTATAAAAATAGGCTCATCGTCGTCGAAGTACTTTCTCCTTAATTTATTATACTTTTTGGCATCAGCAGGTTTTACTTTCTTGTCGTTAATCCAAACCTCGCCCTCCTTAAAATGTAATTCTTCTATAGAATCTCCTTTCTCTATATAGCCATCTTTAACTAAGAGTGGTTTTAACTCATCTACAAATTGTACATAATTATCTGCCTTGGCCAAAGCTTCATCGGCAAGCTGGTCTGCAATTTCTGCCATCTTCAGAGCTTCAGCTTCCAGTTTAATCGCGAATTCAGCCTGTTTTTGTGCTAACTTTTCTAGCTTTTGAAATTCTTGCGTAGCCATTTTGGCCTCTATTTCCATCATTACTTTTTCGAGTGCCTCCGCCTTCATTTCAAGCGCTAGCTCCATTTCTTCACTTACTTCTAGCTCTAACATCTGGTCGCGAACTTTACTCATTCGTTCTTCCAAGGCTAACATTTCTACTTCACTTAGTTCCATGCTTTTTCGCGCTAATTCCAAAGCATTTTCTATCTCAGGAGAGATCTCTTGCATCAGTAATTCTTGCTGCTTAAATACAACTTTCCTAAGCGCTTCCATTTCCTGCCATTCTTGTGAAGAATGTAGTCTTTCAACCGACTTCTCGTACTCTTTTAACTGGCGCTTAAAGTCTTCACGATCTATGGTATCAGGAGGATTTATAGGTTCAGATTTAACTTCGTCAGGGAAGCTGTTCAGAGCCTCAACAGGTTTTTCTGCCGTTAATTCACGAGGTTCAAGTACAAATTCGGGTAGCACTGAAGCACCAACAAGCGTTTTCATCTCTTTATCCGCCAGATCAAATACGGCTCCAGCCGGCGACTTAGCACCTAGATAAATTGATGCTATAATTACCAAAACCATGACCAGTGGTGCTAGCATTTTGCTGTTGTTATTCGATTCCTTTTTCATAATTCTTTTTATTCTTTTGAGTGTTAAATTATTGTTTTTACTAAATGATATTGACAGGTTGCGCTGACGATAATTTCTTTGAAACAACTCTGCTAATGTACGTGCATAATTAAGTGACGAAACTCCAGTTGTAAGGGCAATATCGTCGCAAATATTTTCTCTTTCTTGCCTGACAATCCTCGAAATGATCCATACAAATGGATTAAAAAAGTAGATGACCTCTACGAAAGATTGTAGCAGGTTGATTAGATAATCGTTTCTTTTAATATGGGCCAGTTCATGCATGATAATACTCTCTACTTGCGCTGTACTCAAGCCATTGGCAAGCCCAAGCGGGAAAAGTATGATTGGTTTAAAATGACCGATGACCGACGGTGTGAATACCGCAACCGACTCCATAATTTTAACTGGCCTGCTGATATTAAACTTAGGTTTTAATCGCTGAAAGGCGGCTTCGAGCAAGGGTGGTGCTGCTGAAAGCCCTTTGTATTTGAGATTTTGAGCTTGAAAAAACTTTAATGAAAATCGAAGCGAGAGTAGCACAAGACCAGATACCCAGAAGATCATAAAACAAGAAAGAAGAAATGGTGAGGTTTCAATTGGTAACAGGGAATTCCCTACCGACCCCATAGTTTCAAGAATTGGTAGGCCATTATAGGACTCGGATGAGACACCTCCGGCTGGATTAGCTTTTGGATTTAGACTGTAAAAACTGATAACATTTGTAACTAGCAACAACATTAGGGCACTAATCCCTATCGCGTAACGTGCCCTTGCATTACTCGATTTAACCCAACCAAAAAGTAGGTATACAAGAACCAATAGTACTGCTCCTTGCCAGATAGAATGCAGCAAAGTCTCCGCTAGGAGCTGGGCGAGAGAAGATTCAAAAAGAGCCTTCATTCTGTTTCTTTATCGAGTTTATCAAGGTATTCTTTAATTTCATCTAATTCAGCTTTCGACGGCCGTGATGATCCTAAAGCCTGCATTACAAGATCTCGCGTAGAACCATGAAATACAGTTTGTACCATCCTGGAAACTATTCCATTCTGAGTCTTTTGCTGCGGCTCAATTGCAGTATACATGTGAGTTTTACCGTGCTTTGTTCTACCTAGCATACCTTTCTCATACATTATCTGCATAATTTTTAAGGTAGTGGTATAACCAATAGCTCTATTGGTCTTAATCTGATCATGAATTTGTCTAACTGTTAATGGACCCTGTTGCCAAATCAGTGACAATACTTCTAATTCACTTTCCGTTGGTTTTTGCTTCATCTACGAATCTTTTCGTAACAAGATTAAACAAACTTTAATTATCCTCCAAATTATCTACGATGTTCTTCGTATAAAAGTTTTGAGTTTAGATGATAATTATTGTAACTTTTGAAATTCAATCGCTCTCTTATGAAATATTTACTACTACTTATTGTCTTAATTTATCCAGTTATTTCTATTGGACAAACTGCGGCAGAATCACTTTTGGCAGCCTCGATAGAATATCATGACCCCGAAGATCAGTGGGAGGATTTGAGAGCCATCATGGGCTTTTCAGACACCCGACCTGGTAAGTCTGACCGATCTGCCAGTTTTTTTATCAATAACCCAGATGGAGTACACTGTATTGTACGAGATCAAGATGATGTACAAGTTACCCGACATATTGTAGATGGCGAGATATCTTATGATATAAATGGTTCTGCCGCTGTTTCGGATGAGGACATTGAAACTCATAATCTTACCTCGGAGCGTAGTATAATGTTGCGGAATTATTATTTATACCTCTGGGGCATGCCAATGAAGCTTAAAGATTCCGGAACAATCATCGACCCTAATATCTATGCCAAGGATTTTAATAATAAGAAAACCAATGCTATAAGAGTAACTTACGAAGCCGAAGTAGGTAGTGACATCTGGTATTTTTACTTTCAACCAGATACTAATGAGCTAGTAGGTTATCAGTTTTATCATGACGAGGAAAAAGGCGACGGCGAATACATTATTTTAGAAGGTAGTATGAAGCTAAATAGCCTGAAGATTCCAAAAAATCGTACCTGGTACACGAATAAAGACTCAACCCTATTAGGTACTGATCGGTTGGTTCATTTCATTAATGCGCATAATCATCATTAAGGTATATTGAAGTTTTAAGAAAAAATTGAACTAAACCTTACAATTGAGTATATTTAGAGCGCGTAATCTCTAACTAATTATGAAGAAAGTTAATCTTTCGCGCTTAGCATTTATAGCAGTTGTTTCAATAGCAATTTACTTCCTGCTATTGTTTTTTATTGTTGAATTTGAGGCACAAAATCCAGATTCAGGAATAAAAACACTTTATGATGCAGTTTGGTGGAGCACCGTTACCTTAACATCTGTTGGATACGGTGATTTAGTTCCAACCACGGAAGGTGGTCGCATCATTGGCTTCCTCTTTCTTTTCGGAAGTTTAACCCTATTTGCAGTAATTATCGGACAAATCTCTTCTATCATGAATAATATTAAAGAACACAGACGATTAGGACAATACGGCACCAGTTTAAAACATCATGCCCTAATTGTTGGATGGAACTCATTTGGTAAAACCGTAACGGATCAATTGACCGGTGCGGGTAAACAAGTGGCCATTGTCACTAAAACAAAAACAGATATCGATTTCATTAAAGAGAACTACCCTAAAGCGAATGTTTTTGCGCTTTATACCGACTATAATACCATCGACCATCTTCAGAAGGCGAATATCGAAGATTCTTCTATTGTTTTTGTTAATCTGGAGGATGATACCGAGAAACTGGTTTATATCTTAAATCTCAAGAAAACATTTGCGAACCTAAAGTATATTGTTTCACTTGATAATGCCGATCTAAAGCAAACCTTTGTAGCAGCTGGAGTTACCTATGCACTCTCTAAAAATGAGATTGCCTCGAAACTTTTAGCTTCTTATATCTTCGAACCCGACGTCGCCATTTTTAATGAAGAAATTATTGCCGTCGCTGAAACGGACGAGCTCTATGACATAAAGCAATATCAGGTCTTAAAATCGAATCCATACATAGCTATGCCTTACGAAAAGGTGTTCTATGACATTAAACGAGCGTGCAATGCAGTACTGGTGGGGATGGTAAAATGCGAAGGAGATAGCCGTATTCTATTAAAGAACCCCGAAGGCACTGTAACCGTTGAAGAGCATGACTATCTGCTCCTTTTGGTAAACGGTGTTGGTGAGAAAAAACTCACTAAACTTTTCCATACCAAAGAAGGGCTAATCGAATAAATACAAATGCGAAAGCTAGCACTCATCATATCGATTCTCTTCGTAACGAATATAGCATTCGCGCAATCGCAAACAACGCTAGATTCCTTACGAACGGAAGTGGAGCGTGTTATTTCCGATAATAAGCCCGCTACCGGTGAGCATATTCGCCTACTCTATCGTTTTTTGTTTGAGGCTAAAACAGCACATAGCAAGAAGGATATTATCCTGGCCTATCAACAAATGGCTACCAGAAGTTATGCTACTGGCAATACCAGCGATGCTCTTAAATACTATAAGCTATACGTAATAGAGTTAGAAGAGCTGTCGAATATTGAGATAAGCAGAAGTCTGAATTTCGAAAAAAACTTATATGAAAATGAAATTAGAGCCCTAAACTCGACTATTCGTGAGCTCGAACAGAAGATTGTTGAAATTGAGAATGACAAAGGGAAGTATCAAGAGGTTACCGAAGTTATTTATTTAGGACTTCGAATTATACTTGTTATTGGTGCACTGCTTCTAATTGGATGGTTGTTTACGCGTTATAGAAGGCCAAA
>CBDUMS010000017.1:0-46930 GCA_965368405.1 uncultured Cyclobacteriaceae bacterium | reverse complement strand
AGAAGAATTTACTTAAAATAATCCAGTTTCAAGCGCGAAAAGACGCGATTAATAATTCTTGCTGCCGCTGTTCCAGAATCAATATTCTAAAACTTAGATTCAGATTTGCTCAAAAGCATCAGAAACCAGCTCCACCGGCATCTGGCAACTCTTATCTATACAAACATAAATTAAGGTTTTACCCTGGACTTTCTTTTGTTTTAGCAAGGGTAGATATGCCTCTTTAGCGCCACCTAAGACAACTGAATTTGGCAATAGATTTGTCACCAATTCGCTTCGCTTATTTTCATAATTCTCTCCTAGAATTACTATTTCGCTAAATTCACGTATCTGTAATCGATAAAGATCGAACCAATTATAATAGAATGAGGCGTGCTCCTCAACATTTCCTGCAGCCTGCTTCAACATATTGCTTGAAGCCTCCAGATACTTTGATTTGTCCAATAATTTCCCAATCCGAAACAAATTTAAGCCCATTTGAGAGTTGCCTGCTGGGATAACATTATCTTCAATCACTGATTTGGCAACAAAAAGAGGGTCGTCTTGTGTCGACTTAAACCTAAAAAGTTTGGTTTTTTCATCATAAAAGTCAGCAAATAGTACATCAAGTAAACCTTCCGAGCGTTCTAGCCATATTACATCAAAGGTTGCCTGATATAGGTCCAGAAATGCTGCAACGGTAAAAGCATAATCATCAAGAAACCCATTAATACTTGTCTTCCCTCCTTTTCTATTGCGGTACAGAATTCACTCAGACCACATATTTTGCCAAAGGAAACCGGCAACATCAAGAGCTTTATTAAGGTAGGGGTTCTCAGATGTAGCCTCATAAGCTTTCGTTAAACCCGTAATCATTAAAGCATTCCATTCGGTAAGGGTTTTGTCGTCTAGCGGCGGGCGGGTTCGTTGTTCACGTACCTCAAAAAGCCTGTCTCTAGAGTCTTTAAGCTTCACCCCTATCTCTTCAGTAGATAGCTTAAATTTATCTGTAAGGTCTTCGAGCGAAACACTCATTTTTAAGACGTTTTTACCTGATTCCCAATTACCATTTTCTGTAACACCATAAAAAGATTTAAATAAGGGTGCGTCTTCTTTTAAAAGGTCGTCGATTTCCTGAGCGGTCCACACATAGAACTTTCCTTCCTCACCTTCGGTATCGGCATCTAGAGAAGCAAAATAGGCTCCTTCGGCATTCTTGAGCTCTCGATCGCAAAATGCAACCGTCTCAGTAACTACCTGCTTATAAAAAGGGTCCTTGAAATATTTATACGCTTCGCTATACAATGAGATGAGCTGAGCGTTATCGTAAAGCATTTTTTCGAAATGTGGCACATGCCATAAGGGATCAACAGAATATCGAGAAAAACCACCACCGATCTGGTCGTACAAGCCACCCATAGCCATCTTATCGAGGGTAAGTCGGCACAAGTCGAGGCCCCGTTCATCTTTGAGGTCGCTTGCATACCTCAGCAAAGAAAGATAGGCGCCTGGCATTGGAAATTTCATTTGGCCAGCTCTACCTCCTTCGCGATTGTCGATAGCATTTAACCAATTAGAAGCCGCTTTCTGAAGCACTTCCACCTTAAATGTAGTTTTTGGCGGAGTGGGCACATAACTCATTTTTTTTACACCAGCTGCAATTTGCATGGCCTGCTCTAGTGCCTTTTCGGGAGTGGTATTATAAAAGTCGAACACCCCATTCAAAACCTTTAACCATTGCTGTTTGGTAAAATAGGTTCCGGCATAAATTGGCCGTCCATCGGGTAGTGCTATTACATTTAATGGCCACCCTCCACGCCCTGTAATTAAGTGGGCTGCATCCATGTAGACCTGGTCAACATCCGGTCTTTCTTCGCGGTCTACTTTAATAGCAATATAGTTTTGGTTCATCTTATCGGCAACTTCAACATCTTCGAATGACTCATGCTCCATAACATGGCACCAATGGCATGCTGCATAACCAATGCTGATAATTATTAATTTCCCCTCTCGCTCCGCCAACTCCAGAGAATTTTTGTTCCATGGCTTCCAGTTTACCGGATTATGTGCATGTTGCAACAGGTATGGACTCGACTCATTTATTAAGTCATTGGTGTATTTTTCCATATGTTATTTAATTGAAGTTGAGATAAGAAACCATTTTCGGTCTCAAAGGTATTAAAACTCGCTGAGCGAATTGAGCCTGTCAGATGTTTAGAGCAATAAGAAATATATTTGCTAGCTGAAAGTCATTTCAATGTTAATCATCAATAAGATCTCTAAATGAAATATTACCTCATCGCTGGTGAAAGATCAGGCGACCTTCATGCTTCTAATCTTATGAAAGCAATTTTGAGGAAGGATGCTACTGCCGAGTTTCGATACTTCGGAGGTGATTATATGGAAGCTGTAGGTGGTGAACTCGTTGTCCACTACAGCAGCATGGCCTTTATGGGCTTTTTGGAGGTTCTCAAGAATTTGATGACTATTCGTCGTTATTTAAAACGTTGTAAATCAGATATTCAAGCTTTTCAGCCCGACGCTATAATTTTAGTCGACTATGCAGGATTTAACCTTCGTATTGCAAAGTTTGCAAAGGGAGTCGGTATCAAGGTGTTTTATTATATATCTCCAAAAATTTGGGCATGGAATCAGAAGAGGGCGTTGAAGGTGAAGGCCTCGGTAGATTACATGTTTGCGATACTACCTTTTGAAGTAGACTTTTATAGAAGATTTGATTTTCAGGAGGTTAGTTATGTCGGTAACCCGGTAGTAGAGGCCGTGCAGCATCATGTTCTAAATCATCAGTTTCTGGAGAAGCATAGTTTAACTAATGTCGCCAAACCGCTAATCGCTATCCTACCAGGGTCACGCGAGCAGGAGCTTAAAAAAATTCTGCCTAGCTTAATTCAAGTGATGAAGATGAATCCTGAAAACCATTACTTGGTCGCGGGGGTGAGAAATCTTCCTGAAAGCTCTTACGACGGCGTCAAAAACCTGTCTAACACTACACTTATTTTTGATGATACTTACAATCTCCTCGCGTCGAGTAAAGCAGCAATTGTAACCTCTGGAACTGCCACCCTCGAAACAGCACTATGGAACGTGCCACAACTAGTTGTCTATAAAAGCAGCTGGCTATCCATTTTTATTGCTCGACTTGTGGTAAAAGTCGATTATATATCCCTTGTTAATCTGATAATGAACCAAGAAGTAATTACAGAGTTAATCCAGGAAAAATGTACTCCTCAAAATATCTCAGAAGAGTTGCAGAAAATTATTGCAACGCCAACCGACTATACAGATCTACGAGAGAGGATTGGTACTAAAGTAGCTTCGGATGAAACTGCCAAGGAGCTTATTGCTAAATTATAAACTAGCTCATTCGAGAATTCTTAACTCTATCCTACGGTTTAAAGCTCTTCCCTCTGGTGAATCGTTAGGTGCTATTGGCTCTTTGCTTCCATAGCCTTTAAAAAACAATCTGTTTGGATCGATCCCGGTCTCAACAAGGTAGTTATAAACAGTTTGTGCACGCATAAGCGACAGATTCAAATTATAGTCGTCACTACCCTGATTGTCTGTATGACCAGCGATTTCGGCTAATATTTCAGGGTGGTTCATCAGATAGGTTTTTATAAAGATTAGTGCTGCTGCAGATTTACGCGATAACTGATAAGAATCTAATTCAAAAAGGACGTTATTAAGTGTGGTTTTATCACCGCTTTCAATTCTTTTGAGCGCAATATCTGCGGAGAGGCCTTCCAGGTTCAGGCTATCGATGCTAAAATCGAAATGGTAGCTCTTGAATAAATAATTAGGCGCATCAACGTATAATGCATAGTCTGCTCCTTCGGTTAGCACCATTAGATATTCTCCGGTAAGACTGTCGGAAGACACCTCACTATTAAGTTCATCTTGTGTTAGGTTGTAAAGCTGCACCTTAGCCTTAATCGGCGCCTTAGTAATTGAGTCGTAGACTATTCCGGTAATAAAACTACTTCTGTTTTTAATACTGATTTCATCAGGAATATCAATTTGGTACAACTTGCTCTGTAGTTTATTGTCCACAACAGTCTCGAAGGAATAATAGCCTGCAGCACCATCGGATGTAATGAACATCGCAACTTCATCGTTCATGGTATTTATCGGATAGCCGAAATTTTCGGGTTCTCCCCAGCCCTGCTCGGGCACCCTCTCGGAGTAGTAAATATCGAAGCCACCAAAGCCTGGTCTGGCATTCGTGGAAAAATATAATATCTGGTCATTAACGTGAATAAAAGGAGATATATCGTCTTCTTCGCTATTAATCGCCGGGCCAAGATTTTTAGGCATCGTCCACTTATTATTGGCTTTTCGCTGCGTAACCCAAATATCGCGCATACCTAAACCGCCTTTGCGATTAGAAACAAAGTACAAGGTTCTGCCATCGGCCGATAAAGAAGGCTGGGAGTCCCATGCCGAACTATTCACCGGCCGGCCAATATTAACGGGAACCGACCATTTTCCACCCATCTTTTCTGTGATGTACAGATCGCAACTACCAAAGCCATCGTCGCGCATGCAAGAAGTAAAAACCATGGTACGTCCATCGGCAGCCACCGAGCAGGTTCCTTCATTATACTCGGTCGTTAGGGATGAATCGATTGGTACAGGCACCGACCAAGAGCCGTTACTCTTTCTTCTTGAAGTATAAATCTCTTCGCTTTCATCTCTTTTTATGTAGAATAGTTCTTTTTGATCTGCAGAGAGAACAGGGAAATATTGTTGTTGAAATTGATTGATTGGGTAGGGTAATGGCCTTGGGTTAAATTTTAATGGGTTATCAATTCTATTCAAAGCAAACTCGCTATTTATTCTGATGGAATTAGCTCTTCTGGCGTACCGATCTTCATTCTTCCTGAGAGATAAAAACTTGTTACTCTGCTGCAAGGCAATATGATAGTCACCTTTAGAGAAATTGTATTCTGCAAGCCGTAAATGAGCTCCCGCATATCGAGGTTCCTCGGCAAATCGAAGTGCAAGCTCCTCATAATATACTATGGCTGAATCTTCCTCCAGCAATATAGAGTATGCCGCCCCAGCTTGAAAATAGGCTTCTGCTAAGGACGAATCTTTTTGAATAGCGAGATTATACTTCTGGATTGCATCTTCAAATTTCCTGGCTATGTGTAGTTTCTCCCCTTGCTCAAAGAGTTTATTAGCTTTCCGGTTTTCGCTAAGGATTCGCTGGGCGGTCAGTTTATGCCCCGTAAGGATAATTATTATAAAGAGTATGGTCCACCTCATTAAGGGATATCCAGGTATTTATGTGTCTGTAGCGAAAGTCGCCATTTCGGGCTGTTTCTAATATAATCGATAATTGAAGAGGTGATTTTATCTGATTTAGACCACTCGGGTTGGAGGATCCGGGCACATTGCTCCGGTACTAAACCACTAAATTGTTCTCCCCATTCAAAATCATGTTTATTAACCACAATCACCTTTAATTCATTGGCATGCTCAAGTACCTCTGCTAGAGGTTCTTTAAATTTCTTGGGAGAGACACATACCCAATCCCACGATCCTGAAAAAGGATGCGCTCCCGAAGTTTCGATATGGGTGCGTAATCCTACCAACTGTAGTTTCGTCGTAAGGGTGTCTAAGTTATACATTAAGGGCTCTCCTCCCGTGATTACAACAATTTCTGTGCCTGAATCAAGCGCTCGCTCAACCAGTTCATCATCTGTTAGTACGGGGTAACCCTCTGTTCGCCACGAATCTTTTACATCGCACCATGAACAACCCACATCACAGCCCGCAAGCCGAATGAAATATGCGGCAGAGCCACTATGAACGCCTTCTCCCTGCAAGGTATAAAACGATTCCATTACGGGGTATGAATTCATTAGCTAACCGGTTGGCTACTTTTTCGGCTGATTTTATAGGCCTCTAAAGTGTTCATAATCAAAGATGCAATCGTCATAGGTCCAACACCTCCAGGAACGGGGGTAATAAAAGAGGCTTTTGGTTCAATATTTTCAAAATCGACATCGCCTCGAAGGGCGTATCCTTTCTTCTTTGTCGCATCGGGAACACGATTAATGCCAACATCAACAATAACAACCCCATCCTTTACCATATCCTCGGTAATAAGATTATGTTTTCCAACAGCAACAACCAGGATATCTGCCATAAGAGTATATTGCTTAAGGTTTTCGGTATAAATATGACAGATTGTTACGGTTGCATCTCCGGGGCCCGCCAATAAGATTCCCATAGGCATACCAACAATATGACTTTTGCCCACCACGACGCAATGCTTTCCTTTCGTTTCAATCTTGTATCTTTTAAGGAGTTCCATAACCCCCATCGGCGTAGCAGGAAGGTGGCTATGGTGCTCCTGATCGATTTTTCCGAAATTAGTCGGGGTAAAGCCGTCTACATCTTTCTTATGATTAATAAAATCGGTAATTCGTTCAACCGATATATGCTCTGGTAGCGGCAGCTGAACAATATAACCATCGACATCGGGAGACTCGTTAAGCCGCACAATCTCTTCGATCAGACGTTCTTCCGAAACATCTTCTTCTAGTTTTATTAGAGAAGACTCGAACCCCACCAATTCGCAGGCCTTAATTTTACTGCGCACATAAGTTCTACTTGGGCCATCGTTACCAACAAGAATAGCAGCAAGATGTGGAGCGCGTTCACCGTTAGCTGTTAACGTTTTAACCTCCTTTGCAATTTCCTCTTCAATATCAAGGGAAACTTTTTTACCATCAATTAATACTGCCATAGCTGATTTTTAAGCGAATATATCTTAAAAAAGTGAAGAGTAGAACTGAAAATTAATCGATTTGAAGAACGGCCATAAAGGCTTCCTGAGGAATTTCCACGTTTCCTACCTGACGCATTCGTTTTTTACCTTTCTTCTGCTTTTCTAATAATTTCCTCTTTCTGGTGATATCTCCACCATAACATTTGGCAAGAACATTTTTCCTCATTGCCTTAACCGTAGTTCTGGCAATGATTTTTGTGCCAATTGCTGCCTGAATAGCAATTTCGAACATCTGTCTTGGTACGAGCTCTTTCAATTTTTCGCAAAGTCTCTTACCCCATTCATACGCTTTGTCTTTATGAACTATGGCTGATAAGGCATCTACATTATCACCGTTTAGCATAATATCGAGCTTAACCATAGTGGATTGTTTAAATCCGATTAGCTCATAATCAAGCGAAGCATATCCTCTCGAAATGGTTTTTAACTTATCAAAAAAGTCAAATACAATCTCACTAAGCGGCATCTCAAAGGTCAATTCAACCCTATCGGAGGTAAGATAAACTTGATTCTTTATTTCACCTCGCTTATCTATACAGAGCGATATAACACTACCGATGTAGTCTGATTTAGTGATTATTTGTGCCCTTATATATGGTTCTTCGATATGCGAAATCGTTCCTGGATCTGGCATTTCCGAAGGAGCATTAATATCTACTACCGATCCATCGTTATAAATAGCATGGAATTGTACAGAAGGAACTGTTGTAATAACAGTCATATCAAACTCCCGCTCGAGTCTTTCCTGAACAATTTCCATATGAAGCATCCCCAGAAAACCACAACGAAAACCAAAACCAAGGGCTACAGAGGTCTCGGGCTCCCATACTAAGGAGGCATCATTAAGTTGTAACTTTTCCATCGAAGAACGGAGTTCTTCGTATTCTGAGGTGTCGACAGGATAGATTCCGGCAAAAACCATTGGCTTAACCTCTTCGAACCCTTTTATACTGGTTTCGCAAGGACGCTCTACCGAAGTAATTGTATCTCCTACCTTAACTTCTCGGGCTACTTTGATTCCAGAAATCAAATAGCCAACATCCCCGGCTCTCATTTCATTATGCGGTTCCTGATTTAATCGAAGCACACCAATTTCGTCGGCATCGTATTGTTTGCCCGTATTAACAAACTTAACTTTTTCACCTTTACGAATCTTACCATTCATAACCCTGAAAATAACCTCTATACCGCGAAAAGGGTTAAATACCGAATCAAAAATTAAGGCTTGTAAAGGACCGTCTGGGTCTCCTTTTGGTGCAGGCACCCGTTCAACAATGGCAGTAAGGATATCGTCTATGCCAATTCCTTCTTTACCGCTTGCTGAAATTATATCTTCTTTATCGCAACCTAATAAATCTACGATTTCGTCCGCTACCTCCTCTGGCCTTGCTCCAGGTAAATCAATCTTATTCATTACCGGGATAATCTCGAGATCATTTTCCAAAGCGAGATAAAGATTAGAAATCGTCTGAGCTTCAATTCCCTGTGCGGCATCTACAATTAAGAGGGCCCCTTCGCAAGCCATAATTGAACGCGAAACCTCGTAAGAAAAATCTACGTGCCCAGGCGTATCGATAAGGTTGAGAGTATAGTCTACACCATCTTTCAGATAGTTCATCTGGATTGCGTGGCTCTTGATCGTTATGCCACGCTCCCGCTCCAGATCCATGTTATCAAGGAGTTGCTCCTGCATATCCCGATCCGCAATAGTATGCGTAGTCTGTAGTAGCCTATCGGCTAAAGTGCTCTTGCCGTGATCGATATGAGCAATTATGCAGAAGTTTCTAATGTTTTTCACCTTGTCTCAGTCTTGAACATGCAAAATTATTGAATTAAAAGCTTAAGATTTACTTATCAAATAAAGATTTCTAAACATTATGAACTTAGCTGAGCTCTTCAATAGATTTGCAAGCAAGTATGATACCTGCAGAAATCAAGAAAAAGGAGAACATCGCCGAGTACATAATACATATGTACCAGACCGAAGACCTTATTCTCACTTATGAGTTCAATCTAAATGAAATTTTAGAATATGTTATTAAGCATATGTCGAAAGATCAGGAAGAAATTAAATCCCTGTTGCTTTGGTATGCCGAAATCATTTCGCAGATGCAGGATGAGAATGTTCACATCACAAAAGAACGACTGCACTCAACACAGCAATATGTTGATGCCCTATCTAAACTCCATATAACCTTATTAAAAGAGGACTCAGCGTACAAAGAATGCTACGAGGAAGCTGAAGGCGATATTAAAGTGCAAATTGAACTTTCAAAAGGGCTGGTACAAGATCCAATTCAAATTTGCATAAACGGCGTCTACGGCATGCTGTTAATTAAATTAAAGGGGAAAGATCTTGGCGCTACACAAAAGAGCATGGTCGATAAGTTCGGAAAAGTATTAGCTTACTTAAGCCAGGTTTATACGCAAAGAAATCCGCTATGATTCAAATGATCATGGCCACTTCTTTATGCTGAAATAATAAGTATTTTTCATCGCTTCGGATTATTAGCCGACCAAAGTCATCTGTTCCTTCAATTACTCCCTCAAATTCCGTGTCAGCTGTTTTAAACCATTTATTGACCCCATAGCCCAATAATGCAGCATGATATTGTGGAAGCAGCGAGTCTCCATTCCCTCTGATAACAATGCTGTAATATTTATCTACAGCCGATAGAATCTGATTAAAAACTTCGTTTCTATCAAATGAGTTATTGCTAAGAACTGCCATAGAAGTGGCTTGCATTCCATTTTTGAATTCTTGTTGGTTTACATTCAGCCCAATGCCAATAATACATGACTCGAATTTCGTTCCTCGTAATGTGTTTTCAATGAGCAAACCAGCGATTTTTTTTCTTTGAAAGTAGATATCATTGGGCCATTTAATAATTACCTCGCCAGGCAGATGGTTTTCGAGGGCATCTTTAATGGCTAAGCTAACCGCAACTGTAATTAAGAATTGCTGTTTTGGAGCTAGCTGGTGTGGTTTTAGAATAATACTAAAGGTGAGATTTTGACCAGGCTCAGAATGCCATTCATTCCCTTTTTGCCCTTTTCCTGCAAATTGATCATCCGTAATAATAATCGTCCCTTCCTTAGCACCCTGCTTCAGATACTCCTGCGCGATTTCATTTGTTGAATGACAAGATGGCAGATAATGGAGCTGATCGTCACTGAATGAAAGTTTGGCAAGAATTTTATACACTATATTTTGTAGCTTTGCGAAAATCAAAAATAGTACATGAGTAAACAAAATGGGGGGCTTAGTTCAAAGCAATTAAGTCAAGTTGTGGTGAAAGGGATGCAGGAGAAGAAAGCTGAAGACATTGTAGTAATGGATCTGAGAAAGGTTCAGAATGCCATCGCTGATTATTTTGTGATATGTTCAGGAACCTCCGATACTCATATAGATGCGTTAGCCGACTCGATTGACAAGGAAGTTTCTATCGTTAGTGAAGAAAGCCCATGGCATCGCGAAGGATTAAACAATAAAACCTGGGTACTACTCGACTATGTTGATGTTGTAGTACACATATTTAACAAAGACAAACGATCGTTTTACGCACTAGAAGAATTGTGGGGTGATGCTAAAATCACTCGCCTTGAAGAAGAGCCGCATAACGACCTAAAATTTTAACGAGATAATAAACATTAAATGGCTAATCAAGATAATCGTAAAATAGTGCCAAAACCCCCTAAGCAGAATTATCAGTTATGGGTTATTTTGACATTACTCGTCTTAATCATTTCGGTATTCTATTTTAATAAGAGTAATGCTGTAATTGAGATTTCTGAAAAACGTTTCGAGAATATGGCACTCAGCCACGATGTTGAGAATGTCGTCTTTATCCGAAATCAAAACTATGTAGAGGTTACCCTAAAGAAGGAGGCCTTGCTAAATGCAAAGTATAAAGCAGAACTTGATTCACGGTCTGCACTCCTCTCCGATTCCGGACCTCATTATAAATTTAAAGTTTATTCTGGCGAGAAGTTCAGTGAAAATATCGAAGAGATTAATCGCGAAATTGGTGAAGAACATGCTATAGATGTAATTATTGAAGATCGTGGAGATCCTACATCGTGGATTTTCCAATGGGGTTTCTTGCTTCTTCTTTTATTCGGCTTCTGGTTTATGATGCGCAGGATGACTGGGGGTGGAGGTCCTGGTGGTCAGATATTTAATATTGGCAAATCCAAGGCGGCACTATTCGATGCAGATTCTAAAGTTAAGATCACATTTAAAGATGTTGCAGGATTAGAAGAGGCCAAAGAGGAAGTTAAAGAGATCGTCGATTTTCTGAAAGAGCCTTCGAAGTTCACAAAACTTGGAGGCAAGATACCTAAAGGTGCGCTGCTCGTAGGCCCTCCCGGTACAGGTAAAACATTATTAGCTAAAGCCGTAGCCGGTGAAGCAGCTGTACCATTCTTTACGTTGTCTGGTTCAGATTTCGTAGAAATGTTCGTAGGTGTAGGTGCTGCTCGTGTTCGCGATTTATTTAAGCAGGCTAAAGAGAAAGCACCTTGTATCGTATTTATCGATGAGATTGATGCCATAGGCAGATCACGTGGTCGTGGTCAGATGCCTGGTAGCAATGATGAACGTGAGAATACGCTGAACTCATTATTGGTTGAAATGGATGGTTTCTCAACAGATTCCGGTGTAATTATATTAGCCGCAACTAACCGTCCTGATGTTCTTGATAATGCCCTTCTTCGTCCGGGTAGATTCGACAGACAGATTAGCATTGATAAGCCAGACATCGTTGGTAGGGATGCTATTTTTAAAGTACATCTTAAGCCACTGAAACTAGCGAAAGATATAGATTCTAAGAAACTGGCGGCCCAAACCCCTGGATTCGCGGGTGCTGAAATTGCCAACGTTTGTAATGAAGCAGCACTTATTGCGGCTCGTGAAGACAAGAAAGCGGTGGAAATGATTGATTTCCATTCAGCAATAGACAGGGTCATTGGAGGTCTAGAGAAAAAGAATAAAATTATATCACCAGAAGAAAAGAAAATTGTTGCATACCATGAGGCTGGACATGCCGTAGCTGGTTGGTTCCTGGAGCATGCTGATCCTTTAGTAAAGGTAAGTATTGTGCCTAGAGGTTTGGCGGCCTTAGGTTATGCTCAGTATTTACCGAAAGAACAGTTTCTCTATCAAACAGATCAGTTAGAAGATGAAATATGTATGGCGCTTGGTGGTAGAGCTGCAGAAGAAATAATCTTCGGCAAAATATCTACTGGCGCGTTGAGCGATCTTGAGCGAGTTACCAAAATGGCCTATAATATCGTTTCGATCTATGGCATGAATGATAAAATTGGCAATGTATCATTCTATGATCCTAAGCAATCGGAGTACTCTTTTGGAAAGCCATATTCTGATACAACTGCACAGGTTATTGATGAGGAGGTGAAGAAGATTATTCAAACTGCTTACCAGCGCACGAAAGATTTACTGAATCACCACATTGGACATTTGAATGTTTTGGCTAAAGAACTCTTGAAGCGGGAGGTAATATACCAAGCAGACTTAGAAAAATTAATTGGAAAACGACCATTTGAAGCTCCAACATCTTATGATTCTTTTGTGAATAAAGTTGAAGCAGAAGATGTAGTGCCTGAGCTCATTGAAGATGAGGTAATACCAGAAGAGGTAAAAGCTCCGGAAAACAAGGCTGCTAGTAATGAAACTCCTGAGGCCACCGAAGATAAGAAATCTGAGACGCCAGAAGAAGATAAGTCGGTAAGCTCAGAAGAGGAATCTAAAAATCCTGCATAATGCGCTTAAGGAGTTAAATTTTGGTAATCAGATGGCAATCTCAATAGACCTACCACAGCAAAAGAAAGTTTATTTCGCTTCTGATTTCCATTTAGGTACACCTACGGCTGCCGATAGTCTTGAGCGTGAAAAGAAAATCGTGCGGTGGTTAACTAAGGCTGCTGAAGATGCAGAAGCTATTTTCTTATTAGGCGATCTATTCGACTTCTGGTTTGAGTATAAAAAGGCAGTCCCAAAAGGCTTTGTAAGGTTTCAGGGAAAGCTGGCAGAACTAGCCGACAGTGGCCTTCCATTGCACATCTTCGTTGGGAACCACGATCTTTGGATGTACGACTATTTCCCTAAAGAATTTGGCATCCCGGTATACCGCGAACCGCAAGAGTTGAGTATTAATAAGCACAAGTTTCTGATTGGTCATGGCGATGGTTTAGGCCCTGGAGACAAACAGTACAAGCGATTAAAAAAGATATTTACAAATAAGCTCGGGCAACGTGGATTTGCTATGATTCATCCCAATATTGGAGTAGGGTTAGCACATCGGTGGTCGAAAAAAAGCCGTCTTGCCAACAGTCAATACGAAGAAAAGAATTATGGCGAGAACGAGCATCTTTTGGTATATGCCAAGGAAGTAGAAAGTTCGAATCATCACGATTTCTATATCTTTGGTCACCGACATCTGGTTTTAGATCTCGAAGTTGCTGAAAACAGTCGCTATCTAAATGCTGGTGACTGGGTAAACAATGCCAATTATATATCTTACGATGGTACAACCTGTTCCATTTCGGAATTTGCAGACTAAGCTCTTTTTACTTCTCCTGCTAATCAGTGTTTCGGCAAAGGCGCAACTGGTAAAAAGCGATAGTTTAATATTCGAGAATGAGATTACGGCATTTTCACTGGATCGAACAGGTAATATATTCACCGCCCACAAAGAGGGAAGAATTAATAAGTTTAGTTTAAAACTTGATTCTTTAAACAGTTACAGTCCGAGTAAGGTTGGTAATATATCGCTTTTGGAAGCCTGGCACGGCTTTCAGATATATGCCTTTTACGATGAGTTTCAAGAGTATGTATTATTAGATCGGTTCCTTACCCGTGACACTCGCTATGAACTTGGGCCTAAAATCGACGGCTTTCTCACAGTATCTACTATTAGTTCTGATCAAAACCTTTGGGCAGTTGAAGAGAATCAGTTGCGTTTGCTTAAAATAAATACACGATTAAGGGAGGCAGACTTACAAATTCCACTAGAACCCGTCTTAGGGTTTAGCGACCATGAATTTGTGTTTATCAGAGAGTACCAGAACCTCCTTTTCCTAATTGATAAACTTTCTGGAATATATGTTTTTGATAACCTTGGAAATTACCTACGAAAAATAGATCAGCCAGGACTAACCTATTGTAGCTTCTATAAGGAGAAACTCATTTATACTTCAAATACGAGTCTTCAAATTATAGATCTTTACAAGAACGCCAGACAAACTATTGAACTACCAAGTTCAGCGTATTTAGGCGCTCTTGCCTATAATAACAAGCTAATCATTGTTTTGCCAAAAAAGATAGAGGTTTTTGAGTTTAGGATAGACTAGGTGCATTAGAATAGTCCTAAAAAAAAGAAACGCCTCGGTCAAAGGCGTTTCAAAGGTCAAAAACTCAAAATAAATAGGACTAATTATAAAAATTCATCCAATAACAACAGCATAAATATAGCTACTCTTCCATAAATTCCCAGAGCTTTCGCAAAAAAATCTTCATACCATACTTCAATGGCAGTATGAATATAAAATATTTAAGTAAAAATTGTCTAAAAAAGTGTCCGATATCGTAACAACTTCGTACATTACAGGACAAATAATGAGAATTCATTTTTAAGAAATACCAACTACTCATCGGGAGTGGTGTTGGCATAGTTTTTATATAAGAAGAAATAAATAAAACCTAATTGTGGAAAAAGAACTTGGCAAAATATTAATAATTGATGATGATGAGGATGTGCTCCTGGCCGCTAAAATGCTGCTAAAGAAGCACGCTCAGCAAGTTATCATAGAAAAGAATCCTAAAAAAATTCCATTTCTGCTTAATAATGATTCATACGATGTTATTCTGCTCGATATGAACTTTAGTAAGGACATAACGAGTGGCAAAGAAGGCTTTCATTGGTTGAACGAAATAATTGCGAAAGACCCACAGGCCGTTGTAATTCTTATAACAGCCTTTGGCGATGTGGAAATGGCTGTCAAAGCCCTGAAAGAAGGGGCAACAGATTTTGTTCTTAAACCCTGGCAAAACGAAAAGCTCTTAGCGACTTTAGCGACTGCGTCTAAGCTAAAACGATCTTATAAAGAGGTAGATCGACTCAAGAGAGCGAAACACCAGCTGGAGCAGGATATAAATCAGCCTTTTAAGGATATAATTGGTACCAGCCCAGCGATGGAAAAAGTGTATAAACTCATTGATAAGGTGGCCAAAACGGATGCCAATGTTCTGATCTTAGGAGAAAATGGAACTGGCAAAGAGTTGATTGCACGTGCTTTGCATCAGAAATCGATGCGTAAGGAAAATGTTTTCGTTGGCGTGGATATGGGCGCTATTACAGAAACTTTATTTGAAAGTGAGCTTTTCGGTCATAAGAAAGGTGCCTTTACCGACGCAAAAGAAGACCGAGCCGGAAGGTTCGAGGTTGCCAATAAAGGGTCGCTTTTCCTCGATGAAAGCGGTAACCTTAGTATGCCTTTACAGTCGAAATTATTAGCGGTGTTGCAAAATAGAGAAGTAACTCGCTTAGGAACCAATGTTGCCATCCCTATTGATATTCGACTCATATGTGCTACGAATATGCCCATAGATGAAATGGTGGCCGATAGTCAATTCCGACAAGATCTGCTCTACCGAATAAATACAGTTGAAATTAAATTGCCAGCGTTACGTGAGCGAACAGAAGACATTGCTCAGTTGTGTGATCATTTCACTAAAATGTATGCTAAAAAATACCGCAAGGATATCTCAGGAATTAATGAGGATGGAATTAAACATTTGAGAAGCTACCCATGGCCGGGTAATGTGCGAGAATTACAACATGCGATTGAACGAGCCGTTATCATGACGGAACACCAGCAATTAGATAAAGAAGACTTTTTCTTCTTAACGGCTAGCAATCAGGAATTATCGCCGAACACCGATAATTACAATCTTGATGAAATTGAGAAAAATGTTATTCATCGAGCAATCGAGAAGCATTCGGGAAATATATCAAAAGCTGCTAAAGAGCTTGGATTAACGCGCGCATCCTTATATAGGAGATTAGAAAAACATGGTCTTTAGAACCTTTAATAGCCAAGTAATTCTTAGGATTGCCGGTATAATTCTTACTGGCATTCTTCTCTATACCCAATTTACCGGGAATCTATACTTATTTGGTATTCTCTTGTTTAGTTTTCTGCTTTTTGCCCAAATAATTGCATTTGTACGCTACCTAAACAAGGCTAACGAAGAAATCATCAATTTCTTCGATTCAATTAAATACGATGACCTTGACCAATCTTTTACAACTATTGGCCATAATGAAGCAGCTAATCGACTCAACGAAGAATTTAACAAGGTTGTAAACCAGTTTAAAGAGATTAGACGGGAGAAGGAGGCCGATTTTCAATACATGCGAAATATCGTGCAACATGTAGGGATTGGACTAATAACCTTTAATAAAGCTGGGAAGATTCAATTAATGAATGCTGCGGCTAAAAAGCTACTGAATACCAGCCATGTAGAAAACGTGAATGAACTGGAGGAAATATCTCCGGAGCTTGTTGATGTATTCTTCCGTCTAAAAACAGGAGGCCGTGACCTCCTCAAGTTACAAATCTCAGATGATATAATTCAATTGGCTGTTTTTGCAATTGAGTTAACCTTGCGCGGTGAAGAGTTCAAACTCGTTTCGTTGCAGAATATACAGAACGAACTCGAAGAGATGGAAATGGATGCCTGGCAGAACCTTGTTAGGGTACTAACCCATGAGATCATGAATTCTGTTACGCCAATATCTTCGCTAGCAGGCACCGTAGAAGATGAGATAAAAGGTTATTTGGGCAATGGTGATGAAAAGAACACTATTCCGGACGAAGAACTGGAAGACCTTTATCACGCTGTTCAAACCATCCAGAAAAGAAGCGAAGGGTTAATCGGCTTTGTTCAGGATTTCAGAAATCTTACCCATATCCCAAAGCCGAAAATATCTGAAATTAATGCTATTGATTTATTGAAGGAAACCGAGACGCTCCTCAAAAGTGAAATTGCAGCCAATAACATCAACTTCAAAGCAAAAGTTGATCCGGACTCGATTGTGATTACGGGTGATAAGGGCATGATAGAGCAGGTATTGATTAATCTGCTCAAGAATGCTTTCCAGGCTTTTGATGAACAAACCAACCGCATCGTAGAGGTTAGTGCCACTCTTTCTGATAAAAGCAGACCCGTTATTAGTGTGCGCGATAATGGCAGCGGCATCGATGAGGAGGCCATAGAAAAAATATTTATACCGTTTTTTACTACTAAAAAAAGAGGCTCCGGTATTGGCTTAAGTCTATCACGACAGATAATGAGAAAGCACCAAGGTACGCTTACTGTAAAATCGAAGATTGATGAGGGTACTGTCTTCCATATGCGGTTTTGATTTGAGCAAAGTTTTTATCAGTTTTGCCAAACACTAGTCATTTTTCAGATGCAGGATACCACCGCAAAAGTTAAAGAAATACTTGTAGAAAAGCTCGGCATCGCTTCTACAGAAGTAACTCCAGATGCCAACCTTATTAAAGATTTAGGAATTGATTCACTAGACTATGCGGAGCTTGTCATGGAATTTGAACAGACCTTTGATATTAGGATTCCAGATAGTGATGCTGAACTACTTGGCACTGTTAATCAGGCGATTGAGTATATCAATAATAAGCTTGCTGGGAAGGAGGCTTAAGGTTTCAGTCTTCTTTATTTTCCCTTTCATAGGCATTATAGCCGCGAACCGTTGAAGCTGTAAATTTCTGATTTAGCTTTTTAATCGAATTTCCTTTACGATACATCCAGGTTATTTCAGTTTCGTCCCAAAAAACTCGGTATTCGACTTCGCCGATAAGAAGAATGTCTTCTTCGTATATTTCTTGTCCCATCATATCGGTAAACCCCGAATATTGAAGAATGACACAATCAGGGATTTGAAGCTCCCCCTTGCTTAGGGTAACCGTGCCAGGCCTAATCAATAACTTTTTTGATCTGTCCCATGCTTTAAATTTGAATCTACTCGCCATCGGAGAAATTATATGAGAAACCTAAAACTACATAAATCTGATTATGAAAGGTTCGCGTATCTGTAGTTCTTCGTCCAAAATAGTTGTTTTCCGCAACAGGATCAGAAAGGTTTACTTGCTGCAGATCACCATTACTGATACCAAATGCATAATCTCCTCCAAGTGTCAAGTGCGCCTTTTGGGTATACCAAATAATGCCGCCTGTAAGGTGATATAAGTTCCAATAAGACATTTTAGGAACAAAACGCTCGCTGTTAAGGAATTCAGATGTAACAAAATTAAAATCTGTTTTTGCACCAAGCATAAAAGATAGTCCTTCTCGAATATCTCTGCGCATTCCGAATGCTACGTTCAAGATATTTCTAGCCATATCATAAGCACTTAAAGATGATACTGATGAAAATGCTCCATCTAAACTTGCTGGATTAGTAGTTACCATGGCATAAGTTTTAACAAAGGCATTATAATTCATGCTCAGGTTAACGTGCGATTGGCCAACTCTATATTGGTATCCAAAAGAAAACTTAAGAGGTGTCCTTCTGAATGTTGTCAACTGATCTCCGTAAAAGATGTCAGTGCTAGAAACTCCCCCAAACGAAGGGCCATAGGTAGTGGATACCTCAGAAATCAAGCCTTTCGAAAACAGGTCTATATTAATTTGCGGGGTGGTGATTGTAAGGCCAAGACTATGCTTCCCTAATTTATAGCTCGCTCCTAGCTTTGCGAGTAAACCAAGACTTCGAAACCTCATCTCCTGTTGCAGCGATGATAAATTTACACTTTCCAATTGACCATTATTATCTACAGAGACAGTGGCCATCTGGTTCCGACGAAAATCTTGATAGTATGAAACACCATACAACGAGACTCCCAGTCCAAAATTATCAGAGATCTTCTTGCTGGCCGAAGCTCCTATCCAATTTTCTCTTATTTTATTAGAGTAATCATAAATTCCATCGTAAAGTTCTTCTCCTGGCTGATCTAAAATAATATCTGCGATCATTGAGTGGCGCACATTAAACTCAATTAAAGAACTATTAACTGTTATCGCCGCATATGCAAAAGTCCAATCAGGACTCTTCTTACTTTTGACAATTCCGCCTATCAAACTAGGTATTACATCAAAAAAATTCGAGCTAATATTAATATTTTGACCTGCACCGTTTTTAATCCTTAAGCCTCCAGTAAAAAGTGTTGATGTTTCTAAAGAAACACTTGAGTTACCAATAAAGCTTAGGTATCCAGGATTATAAAATGTCGCACTAATGTCATCAATACCCGCAACAACAGCTCCACCTAGCATAGTGGCCTTTGACCCAACTTCGTAGTTTTGGTAATTCGATTCCTGACCGATTCCAGGAATAGTTATCGAAAACAGGAAGGTTAGAACCAACGCAAAACAACGTAGATAAGACATTATGATAAAAATAGTTTAAAAAATATGTAACTTATCATTTTAGCTTGCGTCCAATCAATGTGAATTCACCTACGCCTGATCACGTAATTGTAAATGCCGTGCTGGATGGCGATACTCATCAGTTTAATGAGTTAGTTCTACGGCATAAAGACTATGCCTATTCGCTGGCATTGAAAATAGTAAACAATGCTATGGATGCCGAAGAAGTTGCTCATGATGCCTTCTTAAAAGCGTATAAGTCATTGGCTAAGTTTAACCAGAAGGCAAAGTTTACAACATGGCTTTACCGTATTGTATTTAATACCGCCATCAGCCATACACGGAAAAACAGGATTATGGTTGACGATATAGACGACATTAGTATTCAACCCAGCAGCGGGATGAATACGAGTGAACTGCTATTTAATCAGGATCGCGAAAAGTATATTGAGGCGGCACTGGAGCGACTATCGCCGTTGGATGCGACACTCATTACGCTTTTTTATATGAAGCAGTTAAATCTGGAGGAAATAGGTGAGGTTGTTAGTTTAAAACCATCAGCCATTAAAGTAAAACTATTCCGGGCACGTAAGCGCTTGGCAGCTGAATTAGAAAATTTACTGCAAGGTGAAATTCAGGAAATATTATAATTTTATCGTTAGATAGATGAAGATTACAGAAGAAACAATATTCAATTACCTCGACCATCAGCTCTCCGCTGAAGAGGTTGAATTATTCGAAAAAGAAATTCATGATGATCAATTTCTAAGTAATAAGTTTAAACAGCTCAAGCTAGCACACGAAAGCTTATCTGTACAGAAGATATCATCTGCGCCGGCCGGGTTTGCCGAGCGCGTAATGAATTCAATAACTGAAATTGAAGCAAGTTCCGGTAAATTCTTTAATAAGAATCGAATTTTTGTATTGATATTGATAGGGTTAGTGGTCCTTTCTACATTGTACTACCTAAGCATTCAGTTTTATCCCGGTATTGGCAATATGGTTACTAATCAGGTTACACTTCAGAAAATCACAGTAGATCTTAATCCCACTCGAAAAATACTTGATTCGGGCATGTTATTTAAATTCGTATTCTATGTTAACGGCGTTATAGGGCTACTCTTACTTGAACGAGCACTCTTAAAGCCCTATTTTGAGCGCCGCAAGCAACGTTATTCTATGTAAATCGACGAATAACCTGCAGGATTTGGTTAAGATAGCCAATGCCAAATAAATTAAGGTGGACTAATAAGGGGTACAAATTGTGGATATCGATTCTATCACTAAACCCTTGCTCTAATGGGTAATAATGCTGGTAGGCTTCGTAGAACTCAGCTGAGAATCCTCCAAATAGATATGTGAAAGCCAGGTCCATCTCCCGGTGACCATAATAAACGGCCGGATCAATAATTGTAGGCTCACCTCGATCATCTGTCATTAAATTGCCAGACCACAAATCACCATGAATTAAACTGGGAGGTTCAATAGGAAGAAGACTAAGCATGTTAGGCAAGGCTTTAAAAAAATGATCTGCTTGGGCCTTATCTATGAGGTCTTGTTGAAGGGCTAGTTTTAGCAGGGGTTCCATCCTTTCTGTAACAAAGAACTCAGACCAGGTTATATGCGCATTGTTCTGTTGCGGCAAAGAGCCTATGTAGTTATTTTGGGTATAGCCAAAACTATCGTTTGTATTACGATGCAGACCAGCAAGCTTTTTGCCAAGCTCATCCCAATAGGAGGCATCTCTTGGGGCAGAAGAAATAAAATCCATGATTAGAAACTTTTCTCCCTCTAAAGAAGATGTTCCATAAACTTTAGGAATTCTGAAATTACTGTGCTCGCGGAGTGTACTTAATCCATCTTGCTCACTTTTAAACATAGCAGAAGCGTCAGCGGTACTATTTGCTTTTATAAAATAATTAGCGGTCCCCACCTTTACCTTGTACGCCCTATTTATGGAACCTCCACCAACTACATCGATACTATCGATGGAAATTGGTCGTTCCAATAATGAAGCAAGGACCTTATTTAGGGAATTATGAAGACTGAAATCGTGCATTTTAGTACATGTCAATGTTCAATAATGAACAATGACCAGTTATTAATCCAAGCAAATCTGCTATTATGAGTCAGATATGGCCATTTGATGTTTTTGGCATAGGTCTTGAAGAAGGCTATATAATCAAAATAACTTGGACCCCACGAAGCCGGGAACCCAATACTCCTAATAGCAACACTCTCCCGGCTTCTTTTTTTCTTAACCAAAACCTTAAAACGATTGAATAAAATTAAGAAGTTTTTTTGGCTATGTTCGGGGAGCCATATTTCTACCCTAGAAGAGGTGCCCTCCGAAGGTGCCAAATATGTAGGCATTGGAGCCACCATCTTTTTTACAGGAATATTTGCAGCGCTAGCTGGTGGATATGCCGTTTATACCTTCTCAAATAGTTACTGGATATCATCTCTTATCGGTGTGGTTTGGGGAGCTATGATTTTTAATCTGGATCGCTATATTGTTTCCAGTATGAGAAAATCTTACTCCTGGAAAAGAGAATGGACTATGGCAACGCCCAGAATTATTCTAGCGTTGGTAATATCGCTAGTAATTGCACGCCCCCTTGAACTAAAAATATTCGAAAAAGAAATTGGTGCTGAGTTAATCGTCATGAACCAGGAAAAACTTCGGGCTAACCAAGACTCAATCTATAATTATTATCAAGCTCTTTACGAGCAGGAAGAGAACTACATACAAAACTTAGGGGTCCCGATGTTGGCGCTTGAAGCTAAACGAGATTCGTTAAGAGGCGAAGCGGCAGCGGAGGCTGATGGTACGGGAGGCACACTCCAGAGAAATGCTGGCCCTATCTATCAGATTAAAAAGGCTAATGCAGATAAGGTAGAGCAAGAGTATGAAGATTTAAAAAGAACGACAGAGAGCTTAGTGGCAGAGCGTCGAGCATATCAACAAACATTGGAAAAAGAAAAGGCCACACAGCTGGCCGCTTTAGCCAAACCGGACTACACGGGCTTTGCTGCAAGGCTGGAGGCACTAGGCCGACTTACCACAAATAGTTATAGTATTTGGCTTGCCAACCTTTTTATCATCTTGCTGTTTATTGCAATAGAAACAGCACCGGTAATGGTAAAGTTAATATCTCCTAAAGGACCTTACGATTATAAGCTCGAGAGCATGGAATACCAACATGAATTATCGTGGATAAACGACAGAACTAAACTGCATGCCAAGGTTAAAAAAGCGGCCTCCAAACTACCCAATCAGGAGAAAAACTATGTCGATGACTATCTTCACTCAAATTTGAGATATAAAAAACCGGCCGTTGAATAATACAACGACCGGTAACCCAACAACAAAAACCAACCTTATTAATTAACTCGTGCCAATAATCCTCCAGATTGAACTAGTCGAATAAATTCAGCGCGATATCCGTTTTCATCTTCACCAATTGCTCCTTTTGCTAAAGCAATCACCTGGCTATAATTGCTTTCCCCTTTAAATTCAGAATCACGTAATAGCATTCCAAACTCAGCCACTGCAGCTGCCCATCTAAAATTATTTGAGCTTTCTTCAAGGGTAATATTCTGGTTTTTAATCGTTTCCACAATTAATTTACTTTTATTGCCATCGGGATCCTTATAGCGTAGTTTAACGGTCATTAATTCCTTGTCAAACGAACCTTTGGTGATTTTGGGTGTTTTCTGATACTTAAGCGGATCTATCTTGTTGTCATCAACGTTATCGCCTACCAAAACAATTTCATATAATGCTGTTACAGTATGTCCTGCACCAAGTTCTCCCGCATCCTTTCGGTCGTTATTAAAGTCTTCATCATTCATAACTCTATTCACATAACCGATCAAGCGATATTCTTGGACGATTTCCGGGTTAAACTCAACCTGAATTTTAACATCCTTGGCAATGGTAAACATGGTACCACCAAACTCACTAACGAGGACCTTTTTCGCCTCAAGTATATTGTCTATGTAAGCGTAATTGCCATTGCCCTTATCGGCTAACACTTCCATTTTCGAGTCTTTATAGTTACCCATACCAAACCCGAGCACTGTTAAGAACACACCACTTTGTCGCTCTTTTTCTATAAGTCGTTCCATCTCAGCATCACTAGAAGCTCCAATATTAAAATCGCCGTCTGTGGCAAGTACTATTCGGTTATTTCCACCTTCTATAAATTGTTCTCTTGCCAAATTATAGGCGAGGCGAATTCCTTCACCACCTGCTGTGGAGCCGCCTGCCTGTAAATTATTTAGTGCAGTCAAGATTTGATTCTTCTCATTCCCTGGTGTAGGATTTAGCACAACACCAGCCGCACCTGCATACACTACAATAGATACTCGGTCTTGTTCCCGAAGTTGCTCTACCAATAAGTTAAAGGCCGATTTTAACAATGGTAGCTTGTTAGGCGCATTCATCGAACCGCTTACATCGAGCAGAAAAACTAAATTACTGGCCGGTAAATTATCCGTAGCTATCTGCATTCCCTGGATGCCAATGTGGACCAACTTATTTGTCGAGCTCCAAGGCGCCTGAGAAACTTCATGATTTACACCAAACGGTACGTCACGAACAGGGTAATCGTATTCATAATTAAAATAATTGATCATTTCCTCTATTCGTACAGCATCCTTGGGCGGCATTTGTCCATTATTAAGGAACCTGCGCATATTGCTATACGAAGCTGCATCTACATCAATAGAAAATGTAGATAGCGGTGTACGTAATGGATTGTGAAAAATATTATCATGAATAGTTGAATACGACTCAGTATTCCAATTTTGGCCTTCGCTCGGTACATAGTAGCTCCCTGATCCATAAACTTGGGTTGTATTATAGGTACTTACCTTAGCCTGTTTTATCATCTCTCGTGATGGAAGACCGGGCATTATTTCCATATCGGCTACCGCATCTTCTTCTAAAATCAGCATTGATTCTAATTTTACATTGATCACAGTTCTTGACCGAACTAACTCCTTATGTTCTTTAAACCCTGAGTAAATAAATACTAATGTTTGCTTTGGATTGGCATTGATTGCGTATTTGCCATCTTGATCGCTAACTACATAGCTAGTACTACCATCGATAGAAATAATTACCCCTGCTAGTGGTTTTGAGTCTAGACTTGATGAAACCGTACCTGTTACGAGGTTGGCATGGCCAACTGCATTTGTGAGGACGATACTCATTGCAATGGCGAGAACTAATTTTAACTTTTTCATTTTTCTTTCCTTTGTTTCAACCTTATAATGCCAGACATTATAGAATTCCACAAAATATTTTCATTTTTGAGCTTTAATAATCGAAATGCGCATTTTTAAAGGAATAACATCTAAAACTACCGATCTGGAATTGCTGAAGAAATATCAGCAAACTGGAGATTTAGATTATCTCGCTGCGCTGTACAAACGATATGTCCATCTTATTTTCGGGGTAGCCTTAAAATATCTTAAGGTTAAGGAAGATGCAGAGGATTTAAGCATTAAAATATTCGAGGTTTTACAGCAAAAGCTTCCTAACCAGGAGATATCTAATATAGGCGGCTGGATACATACAGTGACTCGTAATGAAAGTTTAATGGAGCTGCGTTCAGCCAAGAGAATCAAGCAAAAAGAAATTGAGTTTACAAGTTCTATGGAAAATGATCAGTTCGAGCATCATACCAATGAATTGGATATTGAAGAGAACTTGAAAAAACTGGAGGACTGTATTAATTCACTTGTAAAAGAGCAAAAAAAATGCGTAGAGCTGTTCTATAAACAAGAAAAATGCTACAAAGAAGTAGCTAATTTAACAGGCTATGAACTGAAAAAAGTAAAGAGTTACCTTCAGAATGGTAAACGTAACTTAATAATCTGCATGGATAAATAAATGGATAATTCTACATTCCATAATAACACACATCTAAGCTTCGAGGAGCTAACAGAATACAATAAAGGTAATCTTAGTAATGCTGAAATGCATCGACTGGAGTTACACCTGATAAGTTGTGAGCTGTGTAAAGATGCCCTCGATGGAATGAAATTGATTGAAGATGAGCAAGTGGCAAATTCCATAGCGCGGATAGAAAAAGCTAACCAGCTAAAGGAAGAATCTCAATTAGGTCTCTATCATTATATCGGGATAGCAGCTTCAATTATAGTTATCGCTGTTCTTGGATGGGTTTTCAGCAGAACGTCAGACAGTGATAATGTGCAATTGGCAGAAGAAACTACTAAACCTGAACTGAAAGAAGAGGTTAAAACTATTGATACCAGTTCAAGTTATGCTGCAATAGATAGTTCTAATATTTTTCAAGACACCACGCAACTTGTAGTGCTGGATGAGGAAATTACTAATCCAACTACCCCTGCAGTACTATTAGCAGAAGAAGAGGTCGCTCAAGCAGCTCCAGCGGCTGCTTCGGGAGTCACTTATACTGAAGCAGACGAGGAGCTGACAGAAATAAGTGATACAAGTCTGGTTGCAGAATCAATAGTTAGCTCAGATAGTATACCAGCTGTAACCCTTCCTGTGGAAGAAGAAGTCCAGTCGATGGCGAAAAGAGCAGCCGCACAACAAGAAACAACACCTTCGCTTGCCGACGAAACTGAGGATAGTGCAGAATCGTTGAATTTGGTAAAAGCAGAACCTCCAAAGGGCCCTCGTGCTTTTAATAGATACCTAAGGAGAAACGTAAACTATCCCGAAAACGCCAAGGAGAATAATATTGAAGGCGATGTTGAACTGACAGTTCAAATTAATAGTGATGGAAGTATTGGTAATATCCTTATCGCAAAATCCCTCGGTTATGGCTGCGACGAAGAGGCCGTGCGCCTAGTTCGTGAGGGCGGTAATTGGACACCTGCAACGCGAGGTGGTCGACCCGTTAAGGATACGGTAAGTGTTACTGTAGCCTTTAAGTAATAAGATCGGCACGCACTTCTGTTTAATTTGCTAAATTTGAATGGTAACCTTTAAGTAAAATGACTACCTCTACTGCATCAATCCTCTTGCTTAACTCTTCCCAGATCAATCAGAAAATTAAGCGGATGGCTTATGAGATTTTAGAAGCCAATTACGGCGAAAAGGAAATAATACTTGCGGGTATTTGTGAGCAAGGTGAATTGCTCGCAAAGCAACTTAACGAACATCTCGAAAATATTTCTAACATAAAAGTAACTGTTACACGTATTGATCTTGACAAATCCCACCCTTTTCGTCAGGCCAATAATACCATAGACGAAGAAGTTAAATTCGAGAATAAGGTGATTATCATGGTTGATGACGTACTGCATACGGGTAAGACTATTGCTTATGGTTTGAAACCGTTCTTAAGTAAAAAGATCAAAAAAATCGAGGTAGCTGTGTTAGTCGATCGAAGCCATACGGCATTCCCAATAAAGGCAACCTATGTGGGTTACCTGCTATCCACTACCCTATCAGATAACATCATGGTGAAATTAAAGTCGAAAAAAGGGGTTTATCTTAATTAGATGTCAGTACATTCAGAAGTAAAGAGAGTAACCACGCATGTCGTTCAGGCGATGAAAGAGGATAGAGAAAAAATCTCAATGCTCACGGCCTACGATTACTCCATGGCTAAGATTCTTGATAGTGCTGGAGTAGACATTATTTTAGTAGGAGATTCGGCATCTAATGTTATGGCCGGTCATGAAACAACACTACCGATCACATTAGATGAAATGATTTATCACGCCTCTTCGGTTGTGCGTGCTGTGCAGCGGGCATTAGTGGTAGTAGATTTACCTTTTGGCTCATATCAGGGAAATTCTTCTGAAGCATTAAAATCCGCTATTCGGATTATGAAAGAATCAGGAGCTCATTCGGTAAAACTGGAAGGTGGCGCCGAAATTAAAGAGTCAATTGCTAGAATATTAAGTGCAGGAGTACCTGTAATGGGGCATTTAGGTCTTACCCCTCAATCGATTTATAAGTTTGGGACCTATGCCGTGAGAGCCAGGGAAGAGGCCGAGGCCAATAAGCTTATCGAAGACGCCCTGCTTTTGGAAGAGACCGGCTGCTTTGCCTTAATCCTCGAAAAGATTCCAGCGAAACTGGCCAGTGAAATAGCACAGAAGGTTTCTATTCCAGTAATTGGTATAGGAGCAGGCTCGGGTGTTGATGGTCAGGTGCTGGTGATGCAAGACATGCTGGGCATTACGAAGGAGTTTAACCCTCGGTTTATTCGAAGGTATGCTGATTTATATTCTACGATAACGGATGCTGCAAAGCAGTATATTTCTGATGTGAAAGCAGTAAACTTTCCGAATCAAGACGAACAGTATTAACACCATTATTATGTTTAAATCGCTCTTTTCTATATGCGATTTGCTATTTTTGTGGAAATGAGACACTCTGCATTTTTCGAGGAAGCCAGATCTGCAAAAAAGTGGTTTATGATGGATAAAAACTATATCCTGAAGGAAGCACAATTGGTACTCAAAGAACAGCTTGTGTTTTGGACCGTTCAATACGCGAAAGACTTTTACCATCAAAATTATAACCCTCTAGGGCTTGTTGACGATACTGTGAAATCTATACAAGAGGCAAAATTCCAGGACTTCGAATTATTAGAACCCTTTTATGCCAAACTTGCTAGTGTGTACCGCTATAAACACGGCGAAACTCAACTAGAACTCTTATTCGATGGCGCGTCGCATTACGAAAAATATAAGGAAGAGTGGTTTGCTACTTATAAAGAGTGGATTAAATTACTTTTTTCTAAGTGGCTTAGCCTACGCGCTGTATTTGAAATAACTGTATTTGAGCAACACGATGAGCATCAGCTGAGGCTAATTAATAACCGACTACAGAGCTATATCGAAGATACTTTTGGAGTACGACTGTATATCCATAAAGGAATTATTGATACTCAGGCTGCCTAGTTAGCGGATATCGAAATTGCTAAACCCTTTCTTTTCCCCTATTGTGCATTCAAAATTAGCAACATCCCCCTGGGGCGGGCCTCCTAATTGAATCCAATCTATGAGGTGATCAATTTTTTCTTGTTCCCCTTCCACTTCAATATAAACACTACCGTCGGGTTTATTAGCAACAAACCCCACTAAACCTAAATTTCTTGCTTCGCGCTGTGTTGATGCACGGAAGAAAACACCTTGAACCTTACCATGAACGGAAATCTTGTAATGCTTATTCTCCATACGGAACCCAAATGTTCTTAATCTCAGTAGCCTTTGTTAAGAAATACTCCGGATTAACATGCTGAGGACTGAACCAATCACGGGCACGGCCAAAATTCACCCAGGTACGTTTCATATTTTCAGCGGCATTTAATTGCACCTTATTACTGCCTTCTTTAGAGCCGAAGTACCACAAACCATCCACATTATCATGTTTGGCGAGCACATCAGCAAGTTCATCTTTCTTGCCTGTAACAAGATTTACAACTCCGCCTGGTAGGTCTGAAGTTTCAAAAACCTGATAAAGGTCTGTTGCTGAGAGGGGCGCAGTCTCTGAAGGAACAGCTACTACCCTATTCCCCATTGCTATGGCTGGAATAATTGTAGATATTAAACCTAGTAAAGGCAATTCATCGGGGCATACAATTCCTAAAACACCTACAGGCTCTTTCATTGCCAAAGTAACATTCCGATAGGGTGTAGCATGCACATGACTATCGAATTTATCAGTATATGCCGCGTAGGTAAATAGGCGCTCTATGGCCATCTCAAATTCCTTACGGGCAATTCTGTTTGACTGATTTAGTTGCTGCCCTATTCGTTCTACGAACTCATCTCGACGAACCTCGAGATTCTCCGCTATATAATAAAGAACCTGTGCCCGGTTATGTGCGGTGGCAGTAGCCCAGGCACTGGCTGCATGGGCCGCTTCAACGGCATTCCGAATATCTTTTCTATTTCCTTCGCCAACAAGACCGATAACCTTTCCTTTAGCATCGCTAATTTCAAGAGAGTAACCACTGTCTGGGCGAACTTGCTTACCTCCAATATAAAGTTTGGCGGTTTTGTCAATAGTAGGCAAACCCTTTTTGGAGTTTTCATAGTGCAACGGCACCTCCTTCTTCGGTTTTATGTCTTTAAACTCTCTCTCGACTTTAGGTTTGAGATACTCATTAAGCCCTTCAATACCTCCCTCCCTTCCAAAACCAGATTCACGGTAGCCGCCAAAGCCCGATGCTGCATCGAAGGTATTTGTACTATTAATCCAGATTGTTCCGGCTTTAACTTTAGGAGCAATATCCAATGCCAGATTAATGTTCTCCGTCCAAATACTGGCCGCCAAACCGTACCTTGTATTATTCGCGAGTTTTACCGCTTCGGCAGGGGTCCTAAAGCTCATGGCGACGAGCACAGGTCCGAATATTTCTTCTTGAGCAATGAGCGACGAAGGTGCTACATTCGTAAAAAGTGATGGGGGGTAATAACATCCATCGTTAGGACATTCCCACGATGGTTGAAAGAGGTCAGCACCTTCTTCCACTCCCTTCTTTACAAGTTCTTCTATCGTTTTAAGTTGTATCGGCGCAATAATGGCTCCTACATCGATACCTTTATCGAGTGCATTGCCAATACGCAATTTTTCCATGCGACGCTTAATCTTCTTGTAAAGTTTATCGGCAATACTCTCTTGTACTAACAATCTCGATCCCGCACAACATACCTGCCCCTGGTTAAACCATATTGCATCCACAATGCCTTCAACGGCACTATCCAGATCGGCATCCTCAAAAACAATAAAAGGAGACTTACCACCTAATTCAAGTGAAAGTTTTTTCTCGGTATTAGCCGTTGCTCTTCGTATAATCTTACCTACTTCCGTTGACCCCGTGAATGCAATTTTCGCAATATCAGGATGCTCGACCAGTGCGGCCCCGGTTTCTCCATCACCTGTGATGATATTTAGAACTCCCGCCGGCAATCCGGCCTTTTCGCAGATTTCAGCAAATAAAAGTGCTGTTAAGGATGTGTATTCTGCCGGCTTAAGCACCACTGTATTGCCCATAGCTAAGGCTGGAGCTACCTTCCAGGCTAGCATCAACATGGGGAAATTCCAGGGAATAATCTGACCTACAACACCAACTGGTTCGTAGTCTTTCAGCTTAGATTCGGCAATTTGAGCCCAACCGGCATGATAATAAAAGTGGCGGATAACCAAGGGAATGTCGATGTCTCGTGTTTCACGAATCGGCTTGCCATTGTCGAGAGATTCAAGTACGGCGAATATCCTCGCATGCTTCTGGAGCTGCCGAGCAATCGCATATAAATACCGCGCTCTAGCATGATGACCTAGTTTTTGCCATGACGATAATGCTTTGCTGGCAGCATTTACGGCATCGTCGACATCCTGACTATTCGATAATGGAATTGATGCAATTTTTTTCCCGGTACACGGATTCTTACTTGCCAGGTATTTTTGCGATTTCGGTTCTACCCAAGCTCCATTAATAAATTGTTTACAGTGCGGCCTTTGCTGCACCAGCCACTCTTCTGCTGTTGCCTGCGATTCTGGAGCAGGACCGTATTCCATCGATTCAAATATTGATGCTATTTTCATTATTCTGTTTCTTAAGCAACAGGATGGCGATAACCTGCCGAATATCTTCCTGAGGTATAATGTTCTAGTTGTCTTTCTATATCACCTAAAAGGCTACTCGCTCCGAACCTAAAAAGTGATGGATTTAGCCATTCATTACCTAGTTCCTCTTTAATCAATATCAACCAGGTAAGGGCGTCTTTCGCCTTACTTATTCCTCCGGCTGGTTTAAATCCCACTTTAAAGCCGGTGGCTTCGTAGTAATCGCGTATCGCGCGTACCATTACCAGACTCACAGGAACTGTTGCATTTACGGACTCCTTACCTGTACTAGTTTTTATGAAATCTGCTCCTGCCATCATACAGATATGGCTAGCTTTAGCCACATTGGTTAATGTTGCCAGCTCACCTGTAGCAAGTATCGTTTTCATATGGGCTTCGCCACAGGCCTCGCGATATTGCTTTACTTCATTATACAAAGCCCGCCAATTACCTGTAAGTACATGAGCTCTAGTAATTACAATATCAATTTCTTTTGCACCCGCTTTAACCGATGCCTTTATTTCGCGAACCTTCTGTGAAAAGGAAATCTGACCCGCCGGAAAACCCGTGGAAACTGCTGCAACAGGTATCCCGGAATCTCCAAGAGACAATACTGCCTCTTTAATATAATTATGGTAGACACAAACTGCCCCGACTTTAATCGACTCCATGGCCAATGCGCTTAAAATATCAGCTCGAACTGGGTGTTGTGCCTTCGCACAGAGTCGCACAACATTACCTGGTGTATCGTCGCCAGACAAAGTAGTTAAATCAATACATGATATTGCTCGGAGCAACCAAGCCGCCTGCCACTCTTTTTTAACTGTTCGCCTTGTGGCCATCGTAGCTGCTCTGCGTTCTACAGCACTACGATTGATTCGAATATTGCTGATTAAATCCAAGTCTAAAGGAACACCAGGATTTCTCTCATTTTTGTGATTCTTTTTTGCCATTTAATCTAAACCCTCCCTGCTATTTTAATAGGTATGTAAAATAACATAATTGCTGGAAAAATGGGTAGGAGAACTTAATTAAAATTCGGGATTAGCTATCCCGATTAGTGCACTATTTCACATTCTTTACAATATTTACGCTTCCCTACTGCACGTTTTTTGGGTTTCCGTTTATGTCCGAAATACAGAGGATCTGAGTATTGCGGTTTTTGCATTTCACGCGATACTTTCTTGTATTTTTTCACGTTCGCCTTCATTCTTGCTTTATACTCCTCGATAAGCCGATCGTAATACTTCGTATAAGGATGATTATCAAGTGCCGTGCGGATTGCCTGTATTTCTTCTGCTGAGTAGACCTTAGGGGTAGTATTAACACTGCCCTCTACAACTCGGCTATCTTGCGCTACCGCACTAGTACCAAGAAGAAGAATGAATATTATTAGATATAATGGCCGCATAAAGTTTAAAGCTATACTTATAACTTTCTCCTGCCAAAGAAATTGCCCTGAAATTCGACTAAATATTGATCGCCCCCCTTACTGGTTCTCTGTTATCGATATGGGAGCCTCAACATCTGTTGGTGTTGGAACTGATTCAGCTTGATGTGCTCTGCTAGTCGTTAGACTAAGTGTAAATAATAATAGTAACACTAAAACTAATACCCCTAGCATAAAGCTAACAGGTGATTTCACGAATGTTTTTACGGTGTCCTTCATCATTTTAATATTTAGGGATATCAAATGTACGGCGAAGGCTGCGTAAATACGCCTGATTGACTCTTAATTTATTACATATGTAACTTTTTACTATTAATAAATATTTTAAATATAACTTTAATAAGTTTATATTTAATTATAGTTATTTATTTGATCTAATATATGCTTATTTTAATATAGGTAGAATTATATTTTGATTAATATTGATGTAATATTTTTGTTATTTTCGATTATTATTCAATAATGGCATCATAAATTACCTGATGCATTGCTGGCCGGATATTTAACTGGTATAACTTTCGATTGTTTCGGGTAGGGTATACCCGATTAGACATAAAAATGAACAATATTCCGGTTTCTGGATCCGCCCAAGCAAATGTGCCTGTATATCCTGAATGACCAAAGCTCTGATAGGAAGCATCAATCGCAGTCGAGCCATTTGCTTTATCCTCCAATACTGGCTTATCGAAAGCCAATCCTCTTCTATTTCCTTCGTTACAGTAATGACACGACGTATATAAATCTACTGTTTGCCTGCTAATTATCTGTTCGCCACCAAACTGACCTTTCCACTGGTACATTTGCATTATTTTGGCCAGATCGAGGGTTGTTCCGAATAGTCCTGCATTAGAAGATACTCCTCTCATCATCGCAGCACCTTCGTCATGAACCACTCCGACTAACGGCGTTTTACGAAAAAATGTATCTATTTCTGTAGGTATCATTCTCTCTCGTGTGTAATAACGCATAGGGTTATACGTAATGGTACTTGCCCCGAGCGGCTGATAAATATTCTTTTTAAGGTAGGACTCATAATCATTTCCTGTAAGCTGCTCTATAATATCAGGATAGAGGTAAAAGGACAAACCTGAATAAACATAGCCTTCCTTCTCCAGCAAGGGTGACTTACGAATCATTTTGTAAATCTTATCCCGGTACTCGTCATGTAAATAAAGGCTGTCTGTAAGCTTAATCGAATAAGTTGCAGTAGAATCGATAGACAAGGTCTTTCTTTTATATTTACCATTCTTTTTAATCGTGGTAGTCCAATATGGAATCCATGCCTGAAGTCGAGCATTATGAGAAAGAACCTTGCGATATGGAAGATCTTTCTTATTACCCTTGGCAAAGTAAGGAAGGTAGGTCCCCATGGTGGCATCCAAACTAAACTTATCTTCGTCGTATAATTTCATTAAACCCGGGAGTGCACCCGTAATCTTAGTTACGGATGCAAAATCGTATAGCATATTCTTCTCAACCGCAATAATTGAGTCGTAGGTTTGAAATCCGTAGGTTTTATGAAGCACCACTTGCCCATCTCGTGCCACTAGCACCTGTATACCTGGCGCAACACCAGAATCGATCGCCATCATGGCAATAGAATCAATTTTTGCATTGAGGTACTCCCTATCGAGTCCGACTTCCAGTGGATCGCCAAAAGAGAACCTTAGCCCGCCAGGTGTAAACAATCCTGTCCACGACTCCCATCCATATAATTCTTTCGATAGAACAGAATCAAACGATCTACCGCCAAATATTTTTTGCGTAATATTATCGACGCTGGCACTATCGTAATGCGCGGCATAAATCACCGCCTTATAATTTATAAGATCATCTTTGATTATCTTGGCACTATCGCCAAACACAATTAGAATATCGCCGCTCAATCCTGCCCTTTCTTTTTCAATGAGGGTTTCAATAGTTATAATTTTTGGTCCTGTGTTCTCAGTATAGCGAATACCATAATGCTCCAGCACCCTATCATTATTGTAATCGATACTCAAAGAATCGAGGTGTTCAAGAGGTAATAGGCCATCATTTTGAAGCAGTACGACAGAAGATTCATTCGATTGAGCCCACAGCTGAAGTCCATAAAATATGGTAAAGGCGGTAATTATTAATCGTAACATATTGCCAAACTAGTATAAATAATAAAATAGGCAATGCTCTTAATAGGTCTTTTAAATGTTGTCATCGCGGACAAAAATTCATAAATTTAGTATGACAAGCTAACCTACGCATGAAAAACCTTAACTCGCTAACACTGGCGATGCTTCTGCTACTTTGCACCATTAGTTACTCAACAACTGCACAGTTCAATACTATTAAATACGTAAGTCATGGCTATTTCTCGGGTATGGATTTTTCAGATAAAAAGATGCTTGAAACCCATGTGGTAATTACCATTGATCAAAACAGAGTACAAATCCTCGAAGTAGATCTTTCTAATCCTGACAATGACAAGATAATATTTGAACGACGAACACTATCCGCCTTAAAGTATCCTACAATGGATGGTGATGAATATTATGTTTGGAAATTAGGTGATCGCAAAATGGTCCTTAGAAAGCGAGATGGCATCCGTTATCTTTCGCTTTATCAAACCGATGAGTACGGATTACCGCGTGAGTATACAACCTATAAAATAACTGAGTAAGCAACCCCATTCCCTCTTTACACGTTTTAATAAAAAAAACATTCAGATGAAAAAGATTCTCACCCCCCTCCTCGCAATAATTTTTGTAGGCGCGCTCGCTGCATTCACCACTAGCACTATAAAAAAAGAAGCCGCTGAGGCCGAAATCAAGGAGCTAGTAAACAAAGCATATATTCATGGGGCATTCAACGAGCTAAACCCAGAAGCTATGGCCGCTGGCTTTCATAAAGACTTCGCGATTTTCTCTGCAAAAGGCGAACAGTTGAGTCGCTATGAGATAGCTAATTGGGTGGCTAGTGTTGCTGAGCGCAAGGCTTCCAGCGACTTTGATCCAGCTAAAAATGTTTGGGATTCGAAATTTGCCGTGGTCGATGTTACCGGAAATTCTGCAATTGCTAAGGTGGAACTATCAAAAGACGGTAAGCATATTTTTACCGATTATCTCTCGCTTTTGAAATTTGACTCAGGCTGGAAAATCGTGGCGAAAGTTTATACTAAGCATTAAGAAGAAGATCTTCTATTGCGACCGTCCTACGGAAGTTTTTTTCTAACCTCCGTAATATCGGATTTAAGACTTTGTATTTCTTTTAATATCAAACTGAATCCTTCTTCTACCTCCTCATCCATCTGATCGGTTTCGTCTTTAATTAGTTTGGATAGCGATCGTTTTTGGTCTTGTACATTTTGAGAGATACGTGTTTCTACACTTGAGGCCAAGACGGCAATGAATACGTTCAGTGAAATTATTGCTGTAATTACAACAAATGAAATAAAGTACATATCAACAATTATTGGATTGATCGCCAAATCCGTTTCGTTAACAGCCGACATAATTTCACCCCAACCATCAAGTGTCATCACCTGAAATAGAGTAACGGCTGAGTGAAATAAGGTACTAAAATTAGCAACATCCATATCCTTTCCTTCGAAGAGGTAGAAGCCAATAATTGAATAGATATAAATCAGAATAAATAATAGAAGTGCAAAAGAAAAAACCGTAGGTACAATCGCCACAATTTTCTTCTCAATTTCCTTTAACTGACTACTTATTTCGAGTAGACGGAAAATTCTAAAGATTCTAAACATCCGTGCAATTAGCAGGTATTCGGGATGCTGAAAAAAATGAGTAAACATTGCAACCCCACTAACCACCGTGATAATGAAGTCGAACCAATTCCAAAATCCTTCTTCAGAGTATTCCAGCCGAACTTTTTTGCTGGCATTCCTTTTCTTATTAATCTTAACCAAATGAAAAAAGTAGAGTATTGATTTCTCAGCGAGAATCCTCAGTGTAATTTCCAAGATAAAAAAGCTGGTTATCAAAATATCTACCAACACAAAAACATCTTGCCAAAACGGGTCTACCAATTGTGTTTCAATGCCTAGTGTTACGGCACATAAGATAATTACAAGCGAAACGGTTTTGTGAAATTTTTTACTTTCCACAAATGGCTTTAAGGTATTGATGCTTCCCATAAAAAAATTTGAATGTAAAGGTGACAAGTTTAATAAAATATTAGAAGTGAGACAATTCTAGTCCGACGTTAGGCTGATAAGAATCGTTAATTATTTGGTTAGTAAGAGCCACTCATCTTTGTTGCTTTTTTTTAATCTTGATAAAGCATACTTTTAACAACACAACAGTATCTGATATGCGTAATCTATTAATAGCTTTTCTTTCAATTACCTTGGTATCCCTTACATGCCACGCACAAGAAGTGGAACTGAGCACAAGTGGCCGGTTGATCTTGGGTCCGGAAAAAGAACGCTCGGCATCGGTAAGTTCTGGGGATATTGATAACGACGGAGATATCGACTTGGTTGTTGCCAACGGAAGGCATTGGCCAGGACAAAACAGAATATACTTTAATAATGGCCGGGGCATCTTCACCGTTTCACGGCTGCTAGGTGCGGATATGGAAACAAGCTATGCTACAGAATTAGCAGATTTTGACAACGATGGCGATTTGGATATCGCGGTTGGTAACGATATGGCCCCCAATACATTATTCTTGAATAATGGCGAAGGTGTTTTCTCCCCTGCCGGTAATTTTGGAAAACTATATGCCCCTACCCGAAATGTTACAGTTGCTGATATTGATAGCGATGGAGATATGGACATCCTGATTACCAACCGTGGTAGGGTAAATGAAATTTGCTTAAATAATGGCAATGCGGTGTTCGATGATGTCCGAACTTTTGGAAGTAACGATGACTCTACCATAGATGTGGAAGTGGCGGACATAGACCTTGATGGTGACAAGGATCTTATATTAGCCAATAGAGATGATCAACCTAATTACATCTACTTAAATAATGGACAACTAGATTTTTCTGATAAACTGGCCTATGGAACGGGGAGTGATAATACGCGATCAATTGCCATTGCCGATGTAAATAAGGATGGCTTCCCAGATATTATTACAGCCAACATTCGCGAAGAAAACGTGATCTATTTCGGGAATAAAAAAACGATGTTCAACCGAAGTGTGGTTTTCGATACAAGCCTTAGTAACTCCTATGCCATTGCAGTGAGTGACCTAAATGGGGATGGGAGCATTGATATCATAGTTGGAAATGCACGAGAGCCAAATATAGTATTCATGCAGAGTCTCGATGGAGAAAGCTGGCAGAAAGTATCCCTTGCCAATGAGGATTTTAGTACCTACGATATAATCGCAGCTGATCTTAATGGAGATAGCTTAATTGATGTTATAGAAAGTAATTCTGATGAAGTTAATCGCTATTACTTTAACAAGCTTGTTAAAAAGTAGGCTCCAAGACACTGCTAAATTTCAGAAGAAACTATTGTTTTTATTATTGCAGAACGGCATCTTTCTCAGCCCTGATTTTACTCTTTCGATTAAAAACTCTAACAATTAAACGAGTTCCCTTATCATAAGTAAAGTAACTCCAAATCCAATTGTTCAGCGTAATAAGTCGGTTTCGAAAACCTACGAGGTACATAATATGAACAAACATCCAGATGAGCCAAGCAAAGAAACCTTTCACATGCCATCCATTGGGTAAGTCAACAACTGCCTTATTCCTTCCAATGGTTGCCATGGTTCCCTTATCGAGATAGGAAAATGGTGTCGTTGGTTCACCTTTGATTATTCTTTTAAGGTTATTAGCTAAGTGTTGCCCTTGCTGAATAGCAACCGGAGCTAGCATTGGATGGCCGTGTGGATGCTCGGGTGATTTCATAACAGCGATATCGCCAATGGCATATACATTATCGGTATCTACTACTTTATTCTCAAGATCTACAACGATACGACTTTTATCCACCTGAATTTCAGAGAAACCTTTCGGTACATTTCCCATTACTCCGGCAGCCCAAATTAAGCTTTTAGTCGGTATTTGTCTGCCATCGCTTAACTGAGCAATTTGGCCATCGTAATTCTGAACAATTGTATTCGTAAGAATTTGAATGTCCAGCTGCTCCATATAATTATATGCGTCATTCGATGACTTTTCCGACATTGCCCCAAGCAATTTATCACTTCCTTCAACCAGATAAATCTTCATTTCCGACATGTCGAGGTCAGGATAGTCTTTGGGGAGTATGTGCTTTTGTAACTCTGCGAGTGCCCCACAAACCTCTACACCCGTTGGGCCACCACCCACAACAACTATATTCATCAGAGACCTTAGAACCTCTTGGTCGTGCGTGAGCACGGCTTGTTCGAACATTTGCAAAATATGACTCCTCATATTTAAGGCATGGACTACCCTTTTTAGAGGAAGTACATTCTCTCTAATCTCATCGTTATTGAAATAATTAGTTTTGGACCCATTCGCCATTACCAAATAGTCGTATTCTAAATCTCCTACCAGAGTGTGTATGGTATTTCGATCCAGATCAACTCCAGTTACGCGTACCATTCGAAACAAATAATTATGATGATTTTCAAAGGTTTTGCGCAATGGCCCTGCGATCGAATCTGGCTCTAATCCTGCTGTAGCCACCTGATAAAGAAGGGGTTGGAAGGTGTGAAAGTTATTGCGATCGATCATGACAATCTGAGCTTTAACCTTTTTTAGCTTTTTTGCCAAATTTAACCCGGCAAAGCCTCCACCAACAATTACAATGCGAGGTAAGTCTGTTTCTGGTATTCTTAATGAAAGGTGTTGCGGGAGAGCCATTCTAGTTTATAAATTCGTCTAATGTTATAACATCAAAACGCAACCTTTTGTTCGACAATAATCAAGTTTATTTCAATGCAGTTATCCCAGTTTCCCTGCGATAAAACCTGTAGTCCATGCCGCTTGAAAATTATAGCCCCCAGTAATGCCATCTACATCCATAACCTCCCCGGCAAAATATAGATTTGGGCATGCTTTGCTCTGCATGGTGCTCATATTTATACTATCGAGACTAACACCACCGCAGGTTACGAACTCTTCTTTAAAAGTTGTTTTGCCAACTACGGAGTAAATATCATTGGTTAGCAAATTAACCAATTTATTCATGCCTTTTTTACCGAGATCGCCCCAGCGACTATCTTGTTTTAGCATGGCTTTTTCAATTAAAAACAACCATAATTTCTCTGGTAAGCCAAAGGGACGATAATTTCTGATTAGTTTCTTCGTATTATTTGACGCAATGTCTGAGAGGTTTTGGATTACTCGCTCATTGTTCACCTCACCGACCCAATTAACCTGAACGTTAAACTTATATTCTTTCTCTCCTAAAATTCGAGCGCCAAATGCAGAGAGTTTAAGAATAGCAGGCCCGCTCATCCCCCAATGGGTAATTAATAAAGGCCCATTAGCTTTAATTTTTGTGCCTTGAATCGCGGTTCGGGTATTTGGAGAAACAACACCCATAAGCTTAGTGATAGGGTTCTCTGGTATGTTAAATGTAAAGAGTGAGGGCATCGGTGGTTCTATTTTATGGCCAAGAGCCGATAGCCAATCGAAACCTGCTAACTTCGGTGACCCTCCGGTCGCTATAATTACTTTGTTAAATTCTAAATTAGCTTCTTGTGGCTTAGAGGTATTTATAACAAAACCATCCTTATCAACTGCTAGTGCATGGACTGCAACATTAAATGCAATGGTAATCCCTAATCTTTGCGTTTCATCAATTAAGCAGTCGATTATTGTTTGTGATGTATTCGTGCTGGGAAAAATTCTACCATCCGGTTCCTCTACAAGGGTTATACCTCGTTGTTCAAACCAGGATTTAGTGTCCATATTGTTAAATACATGAAAAGCTTTTTTTAATCTATTCCCTCCTCTTGGGTAAGCCTTAATTAATTCACTTATAGATGAGCAACCATTTGTAACATTGCATCTGCCACCTCCGGATACCTTTACCTTGGCTAAAACTTTAGTCGATTTCTCGAGGATTATTACCTCTGCAGATGGGTGATTATGTTTAACAGCAATGGCTGCAAAAAAACCTGCTGCACCCCCTCCGATTATCGCTACTTTCATATTTATTCTATACCGAGTAAAATTAGTAAATATAACCTCCAAATCATTTCTGCGTTTAATCCCGTAGTAGTTTCTTTATTGGGGCTATCACGGTCAACATAACTCAAACAATTGCAACAGACAACGACAAGGCAATCCTGCCCTATCTGGATTCTCCTATGCTTACTGCTTAGTGGTCAATTCACCATAGCTTACTCGCAAGGTGAAAAACCAGATACTGTTAAAGTCCGCAAATTCGATATTTTCCCAGCAATTAGCTATTCTCCCGAAACCAAATTAACCCTTGGTGCCTTGGGTTATAGATACTTAAACCTGACAGATAAAGATTCAAGTACCAAGCAGTCCTTTATTAGTTTTTTAGCACTTTATACAACGGCAAATCAAGTAATAACGGAATCGAACTGGGATATTTTTACCGATGGCAACAAAATGCGCTTCCAGGGCGGCATAGAGTTCGCACTCTTCCCTAATCGAAATTATGGGCTGGGCAATTCTGCCAATACTAGAGTGGTGGAATATCAGTTACAAAACGGACAGCCCATCGACTCCTCATTTTATAATTATAAACGTTACAGTATAATGCGATTAAACTTCAGGCCTGGTGTTCTATGGGAAGTAAGAGAGCATTTATATGCAGGTCTGCTGGGAGATATAGAGTATGTCTGGAATTTTGATGAGCTCGCAGATAGCACTCGTGTTATTCAAGGTCGATCAGCAATTGAACTGCTGGAGAATAACACAATGGGCTTGCGTTCTGGGCTTGGGCTTAACCTAGTTTGGGATAACCGCGATTATATTTTAAGTGGCTCTTCAGGCAGCTATGTTAACCTCAGTGCAATGTATTATGGTAGTTATATAGGAAGTAAGTACAATTATTATTCAATTCTATTTGATGCCCGCACCTACCTAAACCCAGTGGGGCGGCACACACTGGCATTACGTGGATTAATGAGTTTTAGAGGAACCAGCGATGAATCCTTGCCCCTTCGAGGTCTTTCTAAGGTAGGCGGCAGTAATTTACTTCGAGGATACTTTAATGGCACCTTCCAGAATAACAACCTAATAGCGCTTGAGACGGAATACCGTATCCCTTTTTGGAAAGAAGATAATCTAGGGCCCATTTACCACTATTGGAAAAGATTAGCGATGACCGTTTTTGTTAGTGGCGCACAGGTGTTTGGCCCGTCAGAAAAACTAGGTGAATCGGCATTTAATTTCGCGGCGGGAGCCGGATTGAGAATCCTTTTCAATGAACAATCGCGTTCATACTTAAGAATAGACTATTCATTTGGATTAACCCCGGGTTCTGGCTGGCCAGAAAATATACAGCGAGGTTTGTATTTCACCTTTGGGGAAGCTTTTTAGTAAACAGTATTAAACAAGGGTTTTAAATGTTCTAAACCTGTCCTTCCTTATTGATATTTATTTCAAAATGTTTTTGCTTAAATTAGGTGGATGAAATATCTACTCCTATTAATAATTTGGGTAGGGTTAATAGTACCCGCCAACGCTCAATCAGAAGTTAAAATATTTATTTCCGTTGATATGGAAGGGATTGGAGGCATTGGTACGCCAAAAATGGTAAGTGGTTCTGGCAAAGACTATGCTACTGGTCGGCAACTTATGACTGATGAGGTTAATGCTGTTGTAGCTGCCATCTATGAACAAGGACCGGCCGAAATCCTTGTTAATGATAGCCATGGCGATATGCAAAATCTGTTACATACTCAACTAGATCCTCGAGTGCGCTATTTGCAGAGCAATATCAAACCTTTAGGAATGGTTCAGGGTCTTGATGAAAGTTTTGATGCTGTAATCTTTATCGGTTATCATGCTAAAGCTGGAACAGAAGGTGGTTTTTTAGCTCATACCGGCTCAGGCTCGGTAAAAGGCCTGTGGCTTAATGGCGTTGAAGTTGGCGAAGGAGGCTTAAATGCTTATTTCGCCGGAGCGCTAGGCGTACCAGTGATTTTAGCGAGCGGCGATGAAACATTCGTTGAAGAATTTACAAAATTAGTACCCACCCGGGTTGTTGCCACGAAAAATGCGGTAGGCTCAAGTGCTGCTAACTTAATTCATCCAACCGAGGTTAAAGCCATGCTCCAGAAGGAAACTACCTCCGCCATAAAGAGCTTAAAATCGGCGAAAGCACTTGATACAGATGGCCCAATTAGCTTTCGAATACGCACGTCCACAACAACCAGAGCAGACATTGTAATGAGCATACCGGGAATGAAACGGATTGATGGTGTGACTATAGAATACGATGCCAAATCTATGGATGAGGCATATCGCTTGATTCGAGTGATTTACAAATATATTTCTTGGTAAAGAAGAGCGGTTAGTGCGTTTGCATTTTATGCTGAAAGAGCCACTTCTGGCAACATTCATCTGAACAAAAGTCTTTAAGATGGCGGTCTACTTTTAAAAAATACCACCCTTTATTCGCAGTGAGTGTAACTCTTAACTTCGTAATGTTTTGCTCCTCAATAGAATACTCTAGTTTGCCGCAAGAATCGCATTGTATACACTGTCCTATCATCGATTGAGATATTTAAAAAATAATTCTCCTAAGGGCCGTTTCTAGTTCGAAAGCAAAAGTTACAAATAACTCTTTACATTTCTTAAAAGTACAATTATTTTTTTTACGAACGCCCGCTAGCACATGAGCATTCTTGCAATTAGAATGTGTTTCAGCAACATAAATCCACTATGTACTTAAGTCCGTAAGGATAAGCTAAATTCCTGATAAAAGACAATTATTTGAGCCTGCTTTCCAGCTTAGTCCTCGTGATAAGCATCTCTAAATAATCTGGATGCTGTAGGAGTTTTTGCGCAGCCAGCGGATCCGTTTCTCGAATTATTGCTACAGCATCGAGGATAACTTTCTCTGCTTTTCGGCCATATTCGAGATTAGCCTTGATTTCATCAATGTCAATTTTGCTGTCCATCATATTCTTCTTTGCGACCATCGGTAATCATTGCTCTATAGTTATAATGTAAATTACCAGAAATGGTACAGTTTTAAATTAAAAACCCTCTTCAAAAAGTCAGTGTAATAGTAATTCAATAAGATTATCTTGAGAACCCTATTTTCGGTGCAAGCCAATTTATACTACTTTAAAGTACCCAGATTGATTAGTTGATTCAAACACCTGTGTTGGTTGTAAATAAAGTCTGAGCCTAAGCAAACGCTTATTAGGAGGTGGTAAAACTCTTCTCTGGGTTAAACTAAGCTGTACCGAACTAGAATAAACATTTAGTGCATTGTGTACTTAATTTATTTATTAACGGTGTAACATCGATTTATAAGTATATTTATTCTGAAATATAATCCTGTACTTGCAGGAAGATTAAATCAACCAAAAAATTCTTTTTTATGAAACATAGAACAGAGGTGGATCTCTTAGGAGAAATTCAAATTTCCAATGAACTTTATTATGGCATTAACACCCAGAGAGCACTTCAAAACTTTCAAATCTCAAGTTCTAAAATTAGCGAATATCCAATTTTCATTAAAAGCTTAATCCTTACCAAAAAAGCTTGCGCCCGCGCCAATAAAGAAATTGGGACGCTTACTGAACAAAAGGCTGATATGATCATTGACGCCTGCGATATTGTTCTAAACGACTTATCGACGTACTTAAAGTATTTTCCGCTAGATGTTTTTCAAGGAGGAGCTGGCACTTCGATCAATATGAATATAAATGAAGTAATTGCAAATGTCGCGTTAAAATCGAATGGGTATGAGATGGGTGACTATGAAGTGGTTAATCCTAATGATGATGTAAACATGTGCCAGTCCACTAACGATGCCTACCCTACAGGCTTTAGAGTCGCCATCTATTTCTATATTAACCATCTCGTTGAACGAATCCAATACTTAACCGATCATCTCGATAAGAAAGCAACCGAGTTTGCTGATGTAATTAAAATGGGCCGCACCCAACTTCAGGACGCCGTACCCATGTCTTTAGGAGATGAATTTGATGCCTGGTCGACAAATTTGAAAGAAGAAATTAAGAATCTTGAAAACACGAGAGATTTAATACTCGAAGTTAATTTGGGTTCTACTGCAATTGGGACAGGAGTAAATGCTCCCAAAGAATTTTCAGAAGTATCAATTAAATATCTTAAAGAGCTCACAAATGCCAATTTTGTGAAAGCTCCTAACCTTATCGAAGCGACATCCGATTGCGGTGCTTATGTTATGATATCTGGAGCCTTAAAACGCACCTCCGTAAAGCTTTCAAAATTATGCAATGATCTACGACTCCTTTCTTCTGGTCCTAGATGTGGTTTAAATGAGATCAATCTTCCAAAACTACAGGCTGGCTCTTCAATTATGCCGGCAAAGGTTAATCCCGTAATTCCAGAAGTAGTTAATCAAGTCTGTTTTAAAGTAATTGGCAACGACGTTACTATTTCTTTCGCAGCAGAGGCCGGACAACTACAACTTAATGTTATGGAGCCGGTGATTGCTCAATGTGTTTTCGAATCGATAGAATTACTATCCAACGCCTGTTTAACCCTATCAGACAAATGTGTTATCGATATCACAGCAAATCCAGAGCATACCCAGAACATGGTGCTCAATTCGGTAGGTCTGATCACCTTTCTTAATCCATATATTGGCCATCATATGGGAGATGTTATTGGCAAGGAAGCCGTTGCAACGGGCAAGACAATTCGGGAGCTAATTTTAGAAAAGAAATTACTTTCCGAAACTGAGCTTGATGACATTTTAAGCAATGAGAACTTAATGCATCCTATCTATATGGCAAAACTTCAAAAATAAAATGCCTTAAGCACCAGCGAACTATATCATAATTAATGCATTAGCTTTAGGTATAGCCTTTCAGGCTCTTAAGATGAAGATATCAACTTAAGATTCTTTGCCGACAAAGAAGTATGCCCACCACTTAACCAATATTACTTTAAATAGATCATGCCTTCGAATAAAAACCCTCAAATAAAAGTAAGGCTTCATCCTCGCAATAAGAATCGAGAAAGATATGATTTAAATGCAATAGCTAATTCTACTCCAGAATTAAAAAAGCACATCCTACCTAATAAATTCGGGGTAGATTCAGTAGATTTTTCAAACCCCATTTCGGTTAAGCTTTTGAATAAAGCTTTGCTGAATCATTATTACGGAATAAAGAATTGGGATTTCCCGGACGAAAACTTATGTCCTCCTATACCCGGCAGGGCTGATTACATACATCATATGGCTGATTTGTTGGGCAGTTGTAATTTTGGCAACATCCCAAAGGGTGAAAAGGTCACATGTCTTGATATCGGTATTGGAGCTAGTTGTATTTACCCAATAATAGGAGTAACAGAATACGACTGGAATTTTATAGGCTCAGATATTAATCCTCAATCCATTGCCTCAGCTACGAACATAGTCGATTCAAATCCACTCCTTATAGGTAAGATTGAATGTAAATTACAAAATAGTTCAAATGTCGTATTCCAAGGTATAGTTGGTAATGCAGATAAAATTGATCTAAGCATCTGCAATCCTCCGTTTCATGCTTCGGTGAAAGCTGCGCAAAAAGGAACAAGAAGAAAAATAAAGAACCTTTCAGGTAAAAAAGTAACAAGACCTGAACTCAATTTTTCAGGAATACAGAATGAGCTTGTTTGTACTGGTGGCGAGAATGGGTTTATTCAGGATATGATTCGCGAAAGTAGAGCATTCGCGAAGAACTGCTTCTGGTTTTCGACTTTGGTCTCTAAACAATCAAACCTTAAAGGAATTTACAAATCTTTAGAAATAATTGAAGCTACGAAGATTAAAACTATTCCCATGGGCACTGGTAATAAATCTACTCGAATTGTAGCCTGGACATTGCTTAGTCAAGAAGAGCGAAAAGAGTGGATAGCAACGAGGTGGCATGAATTGCCTACCACTGGTCGGAGAGTCCCAAGAGGGAAGAATGATTGAAATTTTGCTCATAAAAAAAGCCCGGTACAATGTACCGAGCTTCTCACCGTGTAGCGGGGGCAGGCTTGCCTCTCTTGGCCTTACGGCTGTTCGGCGAGTCCAAGGGGATGACGCTTACTACGAAAGCCTGATTCGCCATGCGAATCTCTAGTTTTTTAGCCTAAGCGCTTAAGCAAGCTTAATGCTCAGGCATAAAAAAGCCTGGCACTTACGTGCCAGGCTTTCGTAGTAGCGGGGGCAGGACTTGAACCTGCGACCTTTGGGTTATGAGCTATCCCTTTTTTGGTAAATAACACTTTAAAGTGGCTAGAAGTGGTTTTTTAGCTTGAGTTCATAATTATTTGCGAACCAGTCCGAATCACTAAGAATCACTACGTACCACCTTTTCTTCTCAAAATGTTGTACCAATGTTGTACCTAATAAAAAAATATTTTTTTGAAGTGTAATTTGGTTCTATAATCAAAAAAAATAGATAATATTTAGTGGGATTAAACAATTAATTAAACATAATAATAATGAAAACTAAATTTGTTCTACGAAAAAATCCCACGAAAATCGATGCCCC
>CBDUMS010000016.1:0-47210 GCA_965368405.1 uncultured Cyclobacteriaceae bacterium | reverse complement strand
TGTTCCTTTGTGCCTCCATTTGAGGTGATATAGCTCAGCTGGTAGAGCATCGGACTGAAAATCCGTGAGTCGGTGGTTCGAATCCACCTATCACCACACCAAAGGCTTTGACAGATTTCTGTTAAAGCCTTTTTTTTTGAGCCATTCAACTGCGTATAAAGATAAGAATAAATAGAATATAGTATGCATGCACACTATATTTCTTCAGGCTAGCTCAAGAGCGATTCTGGCCATTGCCTCAAAATTATTCTGTCGATCATCGGCAGAGGCCACCTTACCGGTTGGTAAGCTATCGCTAACTGTGAGGATAGTAAGGGCCTTGGCGCCATGTTTCGCAGCAATAGTATAGAGAGCAGATGTTTCCATTTCTACCGCAAGCACTCCGTACTCAGCCCATGTTTTCCAGTGTTCTGGGTTGGGGTTATAGAATGAATCACTTGATAATATGTTTCCCACATTAACATTCAGTTTCAATGTCGATGCAAGTTCAACAGCCTTATTAAGGAGCCCATAATCGGCAGTAGGGGCATAGTCTTTATTATGAAAAGTATGGCGATTCATTGCGGAATCGGTAGACGCCGTCATCGCAATAATAACATCGCCTAGATTAATATTAGGTTGAAAGGCACCACAGGTACCAACTCGAATGAGCTTTTTTGCTCCGAGTGATATCAACTCTTCGGCATAAATACTGGTTGAGGGCATTCCCATTCCTGTGCCTTGAACAGAGACCTTTTTTCCATTGTAACTGCCCGTATAGCCTAACATGCCCCGAACTGTATTATAGCAGGTAGGGTTCTCAAGCATACTTTCTGCAATTCCTTTCGCCCGAAGGGGGTCGCCCGGTAATAAAACGGTGTCCGCTATATCCGAGGGTTTAGCACCAATGTGTATCGTCATTTCAATTACCTTTTGTGTAAATTAAACACAAAAATTTCGGATCAACGTGTAGCTTCGGGATTCAGATTAGAATTTATCCTTATGAAAAAGACTTTTGCCTTAGTAGTAACCTTAGTATGGATTATAAATCTTGGGTATGCACAAATCCCAAAACCTGAAGACACCTATGGGTTTAAAGTAGGGGCAGATTATAAATTGGCAAGGTATGATCAAATGCTTGCTTATTACGATAAACTAGTGGCATCCTCTGAACGAATCCAGATGATTGAGATTGGTAAATCTGTTCAGGGAAAATCGATTAAATTATTTATGATCTCTTCCAAAGAGAACATGAAATCATTAAATACTTGGAAAGAGACAAGTGCTAAACTGGCCCGTGCAAGAATCGATGAGGCTGAGGCTGCATCGTTATCTAAATCGGGGAAAGCAATTATTTGGATTGATGGTGGTATGCATGCTACAGAAGCTGCTCATGCGCAGATGACCTCTGAGTTAGCCTACCGACTGGTGGCAGAAGAATCAGAGGAAATGAAGAAAATAAGAGATAATGTAGTGATACTGCTCTGTCCTGTAATCAATCCCGATGGCTTAAATATTGTTGCCGATTGGTACAGCAAAAATTTAGGAACACCTTACGAGACCAGTAGCCCACCGATACTTTATCAAAAATATGTAGGCCACGATAATAACAGGGATTGGTTTATGAATAATATGCCTGAAACAAGAGCCGCCACTAATATTCTTTATCGCGAGTGGTACCCACAGATTGTGCACAATCATCATCAGACCTCGCCCGCCTGGGCTCGTATTTTTCTTCCCCCTTTTCGAAGCCCGGTTAATCCAAAGATTCACCCTGGGGTAACAACTGGTGTTAACCTAATAGGTACTGCTATGGCTAACTATTTTGCTATGAAAAAAATGCCTGGTGTTATATCTGGAACCTCCTTTAGTATGTGGTGGAATGGTGGAATGCGTACCGCGCCCTACTATCATAATCAGATTGGTATCTTAACCGAGGTGGCGCATCGTACTCCTACGCCAAGGTTTTATGATCCGGACTCAATACCTTCATCGCTACGCGGAACGGCAACAAATGGCACTGAAATATTTTATCCATACCCTTGGAAAGGAGGAGAGTCGCATTTTAGAGATGCCGTAGATTATATGCTTACGGCCTCAATGGCAATTTTAAACTACTCTTCTGATAGAAAGGAGAGCTTACTCTATAATATGTACCAGATGGGTGCGGATGCCATTAATAAAGATTCGGATAAGACTATCTATGCCTATGTTATTCCTAAAGAACAGTGGGATAAGGGAGAGGCGAGAAACCTTATCAATATCCTTCTTCAAGGCGGCGTAGAAATTCATCAGAGTACCAATAAGTTTAAAATAGATGGTGTTGAATATTCCGCCGGTTCGTTAATTGCCTATGGGGCTCAGGCCTTTAGACCATTTTTAGAAGATCTCATGGAGAAACAAGATTATCCAGATCAGTATCAGTATCCTGGAGGTCCACCGCAGCCACCCTATGATTTGGCAGGCTGGACTTTACCAATGCAAATGGGTATTGATGTAGTTAAGGTCACAGAGAAATTTAAGGTAAAAACCAAAGAACTTGATGTACTCGCAGTGGAGCCCGGTAAGATTGTTGGGAGCCATAGTTACGGTTATATGCTTTCGAATAAGGAGAACCTTAGTTACAAAGCATTTAATATACTACAAGCGAATAGCGCAGAAATTAGTCGTACAGAGGCTTCAGCTCAATTCGATAAAGTGGTATACAATCCGGGTAGTTTTATCATAAAAAGCAATGCAGAAACTGATAAGCTGGTGGAACAACTTAGCAATGAGCTAGGATTAACATTTCAAGGACTTGATAAAGACCCTGGGATATCTGCTACTGCCTTTGGCAAGGTGAAGTTAGGTATCTATAAATCCTGGGTAGCGAATATGGATGAAGGCTGGACTCGCTGGGTGATGGATCAGCATAATTTTGACCTCGACACCTTACATGATGATCAGGTTAGAAATGCGGACCTTTCGCAGTACTCGGCAATACTTATTCCGTCGCAATCACCAAATAGAATAATGAATGGTCATTACATTGGTATGATGCCGGATGAATATACCGGGGGAATAGGCTTAGAAGGAACTCTTCAGCTAAAGAAGTACGTGGAAGCTGGAGGCACCCTAATTACATTGGATGCCGCCTCTGATTTTGCAATCGAGCAATTCGCCTTACCTGTAAGAAACATAACGCAGGGAACCAGCGACAGAGCATTTTTTATACCGGGTTCGTTGGTTAGGACAAAGGTAGATGTGGAACATGAATTGGCTTACGGCATGCAAGAAGAAGTAGCCGCATCTTTTTCAAGAAGTAGGGCATTTAAAACAATTACCAGATCAAAAAAAGGAGAGGGCGGTGTCGAGGATACGCCATCTGCACCATTGCCCGACGTTGATGTGATTGTACGTTATGCTGATAAAGACATTTTGATGAGTGGTTGGGCTAAAGGGCAAGATCGGTACTTGAAGAATAATGCCGCACTTATGGATGTTAAATTAGGACAGGGTAATGTAATATTGTTTGGATTCAAACCACAATTTAGAGGTCAGCCTAGAGCTAGTTATAAATTGCTATTTAATGCTATACTAAGCGGTGCTAAACAATAAGGCCTCGCTCTAGCTGATTTACATAATTGGAGCTTAGTTCCAGGAGTTGGTCTGCCTCCATATAGATGGGATCACCGCCATTAATTATTTGCTCGACGTCGATATTTTCTGTAAGCATACTAAAAATCAGTAGTGGCGATCTGCTTAAGATAGTTAGCCCCACCTGATTGGCATGTTGTGCTAAGGGTAGAGCAAACTTAATACGGGTGATATTAGCATGGCTGATATGCTTAGCAAGTTTACGATCAATAGTCTTTGCACCGGCATTTACCTGTTGAAACAGTTTGGCATATTTCGGAAAACTGAGATAAAACTTTAATTCAACAATTAAGAGTTTCTTATAATATTCAAAGAATTCCTCACCCTTAAAAGGGCATGCTTTTTCGAGTAAATCGCTCAATCGTAAGCTGGCATCTTCAACTAAATAACAGTAAAGATCTTCCTTGTCATTAAAATATTGATAGACACTGCCCTTTGCAATACCTAATGACTTAACCAAATGAGTTATAGAGGCGCCTTCATAGTTATTTATGGAGAACTCCTTGTATGCCTCGTGCATGAAGAGCTTGCGTTTATTATCATCAAGTTTAAGAAAAGTGTCTCTAGGCATTACCAATCAGTATCTTTAAGGAATTTGCCCACTAACATTGCCATAAGTATAGTTAGATATAGCTGTCCGGAAATAGAAACAAAGATAGCTACCGCTTGCCCCTGCGGGCTAATTGGAGTGATGTCGCCGTAGCCAAGTGTAGAAATCGTAATAAAGCTTAAATATATTTCAGCGTAAAAACCTGAAAAAACTGCAGCATTGGTAAATGAGTTAGGATATAACAGTTCAATTATCTCGAATAAAAATGCGCCTGTTAATCCAAGTAGTAGATACGCGCCGATGGCGCCGAGTACAACTTGGAAGGTTACTTTTTCAAGGCTGAAGATCTCGATTACAATTTTTCTGAAAGTGAGAAGAAAGAAGCTTGTTAGAATAAGGTTATTTACTAGGTTAAAAACAATATGTCCACTATTTGTGATCATAATGGACCAGAGATAGCACAGAACACTAAAGGAAATAATGGTTACAAGTTTTCCTTTTTTAGAGTCTCCAAAAACTATAATAAAACAAGTTAGAAGGACAAGGGTGAGCAATAAGTAAATAACATATTTTAGATAGGGCAGGGTTAGCAGAAAAGGAGGAAGCAGAATGAGCAACACCAATGAAGTAAAAACGTACTGATAGCGCTCCTTGTACAGATAACCAACTAAATTTTTAACGATAGCCATATTTCATTCTTTTCAGATGTCTACCAAAGTTACTAATTTCATTTATCGTTTATATTCAACTAGTGGGGTGTAATCCAACATCTGAAACCTCAGGCTTTGCTGGTCTTGAATTATGTCTAGAAACCCTCGCCAGGTCTTCTTGTTTTTTTTTGCATAATGTTCGAGCAGCTTGAAGTCAATGGTGCCCAGATTGAGATTGATACCATCGACAGTAAATTTTCCAGGCACTATCAATGCAACAGTTTCTGGTTTTTTGCGTTTGATTTTGCCGTTGGTTTTAAAGACTAATCGATAATCGATATCTAGTATCGTTATAACATCAGCTGAATAGTAAGCCTTATCTAATTCAATCTGCTGCCAGTCTTGAGGATTAAAGGCTGGAGTATTTCCCTTATTATTATTTTTTTGAGAAACATAGGAGAGACCCTCAAAACTTACGGTTTCATATTGTGCATAGGTAGTATTCGGATCATACAACTCCGGGTCTTCGACATAAAGTTCTACATAATCAGCAACGAAAGGCTCGTTGGCCAGTTGTGGATCTATTGCTTTGTCGAACAAGCTTCTGGGCTCGTATAAAGAGATAGAGCCGTTATTTGAAGCCTCAATAATATTTCCAACCATTATACTGAGATGCTGGCTTTGTAAGGAATTGCCATATACTTCAAAATCAATTCTTTCGCGAGTTGTTGTCTCTAATTTTCGCTTAAGCCTCCCCTTTGATTTTATTCGATTAGCCTCCTCAAAATTTGTTAGTTGATTATCTTGCTGATTGCCTTTAAGTTTATTCATCATGACAGCATCGCCTAATCGATGTAATGCTGTTTCTTCTCCTTTTTTCAGATTAAAACTAATGGAGTCAATAATATCATTGAAATCAACCGACGTGATATATACCGAATCGATTCCTGAGTTAGTATAACGATACAATACGCGTAGATTTTCTCCTGGGTAGGTCGAGTTGGCCATTCTAGCTATCACCTCATCATCTAGCGGATAATCATTTTGCACTAACGACTTTAGCGCAGAATCATCATAATTACTTAAATATACACCCCCAACCACATGCCCCATCGGTGCTAAAATATCACCATTAGAATAGTATTGATTATACCATACAAACCCACTTTCGTTCAGAATCTTAATAGCCTCATTGGCTTCGAATGAACCGAGATATTTTGATAATCCGGTTTCTGTATACGCTGCTGGAATATATAAGTGGACAAACTGGAGCTGCCAACTCCCATCTACTGGCTGCTCATCTAACTCAATAAGAGACATTTCGTAGGGTAAAAAGTAGGATTTAGGGGCTAGACTCCAAAAGTTAGAGCTATTACTTGGTTGGTTTCCTATATTGGAACCACCTCCGCTGGCAGTATATGCTTGTCCGTTATACAATACATAATCAGCTTCGAGGTAGTTGATTGAGGGGTCCCATTCCTCAAAGTAGAACGGTAACGCTAAATTTTGCATGAAGTCATCTATGGATAATACAGTAGGACTGTTGTTGAAATCATCGAATGAATAGGCCGTAATTCGTCCTCCTTTTACCGCATCCACAAGAATTCTGCTCAACTCAGCACCCTGACGCATAAAGGGTAAGTTTTGTTCTTGAAGAAGATCAACTTTTATCGATCTTCTAAGATTATCATTTTGTGAATAGCCTTCAATATTGGCCATCAGGAAAGTCACGACGGTAAAAAGTAAAAAAGAAAATCCTTTGTTCATATCTTCAAATTAGCTGTGTAGTTCCTTTTTCTATATTCTGTTCACATCAACATAAAAAATGTTTCTCAAACTTAACATTTCTTTAACATCGAAGTACATAGGAGTTAACATAGTATTTGAAATTTTGTAATGTGAAATTTAACATAAATAAATCTAATAATAAGATGAGAAAACAATTGCTAATAATGTTCTTTACTTCAATGGTCGTGCTTCAGGCATGTGATGACGGCGGAACCGAAAACCCAGGTAATCCTAACGAACAAGTATTATCTGGAGCAATATCTGAAAACAGAACGTTAACTGCAGATAAAATTTGGGAGATTCAAGGCAAAGCTTATGTTGAGAGTGGCGTAACCTTAACCATTGAACCGGGTACAATAATTAAAGGACAGCTTGGTACAGGATCTGCTGCTTCGGCATTAGTAATTGCTCGCGGAGGAAAAATTGAAGCTAAAGGCACTGCGGCTGCTCCGATAATTTTCACTTCTGCTGAAGATAACATACAGTTGGGTCAGCTTATTGGCACTAATCTTGGCTCTGAGGACAAAGAACTTTGGGGCGGACTAATTATTCTAGGAAATGCGCCGGTATCAACGGAGACAGATGACACCGAGGGTCAAATAGAAGGGATTCCTGCCGAAGAGGGATTTGGACGGTACGGTGGTACCAACGCTAACGATAACTCAGGTACTATAGAATATGTATCTGTTCGTCACGGTGGGGTGTTGATAGTAGAAGGCAACGAGATAAATGGTATTACTCTTGGAGGCGTAGGCGCTGGTACAACTATTAGCAACGTCGAGGTTTTTGCAACACTGGATGATGGTATTGAATTCTTTGGCGGAACGGTTAATGTAACCAATGCCATTGTGAGTTATCAGGGGGATGATGGTTTGGATATTGATCAGAACTATGCTGGCACGGTCGATAACTTTGTGATCTATCATGGCGGCACCGACACCGATGAAGGTTTGGAAATAGATGGACCTGAAGGAGAAACTTATACCGAAGGGCTTTTTACACTTCAAAATGGTTTGATTGCATCACTTGGCGGTGTAGATGGCGGTACGCCTGCTGATTTAAAATCGAAAGCACAAGGAACAATAAAAGATGTCATCTTCTCTGGTTATGAAGACGGCGATGACTTACTAAAGGTTAGAGCTTCATACAGCAATGATTGCGCAGATGCTTCGGAAGATGCGTGGTTACACTTAACCGATGCAAGTTCGAATGTGCCTTTAAAGCTTATGAATTCTAATTTTACAGGCATAGAAGTTTATACAGCTTCTAAAAATGATGACGAATCTGCTGATTGCACGGTTTCATCGGATGATCAAACTGCAGCGGATAATGCTTCAGTTCCTTCATCGGGAGCCGCGGGTGCGAATACAACGGTCTTTGCCTCATGGACAGCCGCATCAATAAACGGATTATTAGATAATTAATATGACAAGGTTTTAAGTTAATCACTTAGAACTGATTGGGAGGGCTGCCTGGAGGCCCTCCCTTTTTTATTGTAAAGTGTTGATAAAGAAGGATTTGCAGACGAGTTAACATTTCGATAATATATAATTAATAATTATATAAACGTTGTCTTGGCTGGAACCTTCTCCACCAAAATACCTTTGTAGTCAATTCCAGGACTTAAAAAAATATGAAAAAAATAATACTGTTGCTAAGCATAGCAACAACTCTCTCGCTAAACCTTTTTGCTCAAAATGGTTTTCTTCGTGGCCGGGTAATCGATGAAGAATTTGGTGAAGGGCTAATCGGCACCAATATATATGTTGAAGGTACGACAAACGGCACTGTAGCGGATTTTAATGGCGACTACTCACTTCCTCTGGCGCCCGGTAAATACAATATTGTATATTCTTCAATTTCGTATGCAATGATTACCGTAAGCGATGTTGTAATTATTGCTGAAGAAGTTACTACGCTCGATGTTACCATGAAAAACGATGTTGAGCAACTCGAAGCCGTTGTGGTAACAGCTGCAGCAGTCAAAGATTCTGAAGCCGGTCTATTAGCCGCGCAGAAAAAAGCGATAAACGTTGCAGATGGTATTTCAAATCAGACTTTTAAAAAAGTAGGAGACTCGGATTTATCTGGAGCTATTAAAAGGGTAACTGGAGTATCTGTGGAAGGTGGGAAATATGTTTACGTTCGAGGTCTAGGTGATCGTTATACGAAAACTACATTGAACGGAATGGACATTCCTGGCCTTGATCCCGATAAAAATTCGGTCCAGATCGACATCTTTCCAACAGCTGTATTGGATAATGTTATGGTTTATAAGACGTTCTCACCGAATTTATTTGGTGATTTCACCGGTGGAATTGTAGATATAGAAACTAAAGATTTCCCAGATCAAAAAAACACTTCTTTCTCATTAGGCTTATCCGTTAACCCTAATGTTCAGTTTAGCAATGATTTTATCTTATATAAAGGCAGCCCTACAGATTGGCTGGGTTTTGATAACGGTCAACGAGCATTGCCTTTTGATAAAATGACTGAAATTCCGCCTGAAGTAAGAAGAGATCCGAAGCTCGAGGAATTAACCAGAAGCTTTTACCCTCAGATGGCAGCTCAGAAAATGAATGCCTTGCCAAGTGGTAGTTTCACTTTTAATACAGGTAACCAGATCGACAGAAGCAGGGCAACCATAGGATATAATTTTGTTCTTAACTACCAAAGTACCTACGAGTTCTTCAGTGAGACGGAATCAAATAATATCCTGAAAAACCCTTCACCAGCTGAAAAAGATTTGTTTGTAGATGAAACCCGCCTCGGTTCGTTAGGGCGTCATACCGTTAATTGGAGTGCCTTGGCTTCTGGTGCTATCAAGACAGATCGAAGCAGCTATTCTCTTAGCCTGCTCCGTAGCCAAAGTGGTGAGTCAGTGGCGAGTGAAAGAATAAATGAGAATTACAATCAAACAGGAGCAACCTTGCTCGAAGATATATTAACCTACAGTCAGCGCTCGGTGACAAATGCTATTGTTATTGGTAAGCACAACTTTAATTCATCACAATTTGAATGGCGGGGAGCTACTAGTTGGTCGAGAGTATATGATCCCGATTTTAGAGTTACTTCAATTTCTGTAACGCAGGGCGACACGTCTTTGAATGTTGGCGATGGAGCAGGTATCAAACGATTCTATCGCGATTTGAATGAATTTAATGGAAGCTTTAAAGCAGACCTTACTATACCCTACGCAAAAGCTTCCAAGTTAAAATTTGGTGCATTAGGTTTATATAAGAGCAGAGATTTTGAAATCAACAATTACGTTTTTCGATTCAAGCGCTCAGGAAGTATTTCCACAGATCCAGATTGGTTCTTTCAGGAAGAGAACATTTGGACGCCAGAAGAACGGATAGGGAATTATGTAGTAGGAAATTTCGAGCCTACCAATAGTTATTCTGCTCAGCAAACTAATTTTAGTGGATATGCTATGACTGAGTTAGCAGCGACGCCTAAACTTAAGACAGTATTTGGTGTTCGTGTTGAGCAGACAAGCATGTACTATACGGGTCAGAACAACACCGGTAGCGTTGTTTACACCAATGAGCAGACCTTGAACGAACTTAATCTCTTACCATCATTGAATGTTGTTTATGCCGTTAACGAGAATTCTAATTTGCGTGGCTCATTTAATAGAACATTGGCCAGGCCCTCTTTTAAGGAAAAATCGATTGCTCAGATTTATGATCCTTTGACAAATCGCACTTTCATTGGAAATATAGACTTGCTTCAAACCAATATCAATAATTATGATGTACGTTGGGAGTATTTTATGCGACCGGGCGAGTTGTTTGCGGTTTCTGGCTTCTACAAACAGTTCGAAAATCATATTGAGATGGTATCTTTTCCTGTAGACCCAGATGCACTTAAACCTCGCAATGCCACTGAGAGCTGGGTTTATGGTCTTGAAGTGGAGATGCGTAAAAACTTGGAATTTATTACTCCTGCCTTGAAAGACCTCTCTATAGGAGCTAATTTCTCTTGGGTAAAATCTTTTGTCGATATGACATCGATTTATGTTGATAACGCTGGAACAAGAACAGAAAAAGAATTCCGTGAGCAATTTGCACGGGATGGTGAAGTAATTAGCGATACACGTTCTATGGCAGGACAGGCACCATACATTGTTAATGCCTATTTAAACTACGCAATTCCGATGATTGATTTAAATATCAATGTTGCATATAACGTTCAAGGAGAAACATTAACTGTCGTTGGATCAGGACTTGTTCCTGATGTCTATACGGTTCCATTTCACAGTTTAAGTTTTAATGCCTACAAAGGATTTGGACAAGAGAACAGATCTAGAATTACCTTAGGTCTGGATAATATCTTAAATGATATCCGAGAGCAAAACTATAAGTCATTTGGAGCCAATCCTGCTACTTATGCATCCTTCAATCCAGGTACAGAAATTTCTTTAAAGTACTCGTATACTTTCTAGAAGGAACCTAACATCATGTGAATATAGAAGAGGCCTTGGCCTCTTTTTTATTCCCCACCTATCAAATATTCAGCATGTAAGTAGTTCATAAACAGCGCATTGAGGGTGGGGTTTGCACAGATGTTACCAAAATGTTACCTTTATGTTAACACGGTTAACAATTAGGTAATATGAAACGTGGAGTTGGAATTAGGTTAGGCATATTAATTTACATTTGTTCATTAGCTTCTATTGCTGTTGCATCAAACAATAGAGGCGTTAGCATAAATGATGTTAAAAGCATTTTTTTAGCTAAGTCAGGATTAGCCAATGATGATGCTGCCTTAGAAAAATTTGAACGTGTAGTTGAACAGCTTGCGAAGAGGCAACATCAATATAATGATGAGGCCGAATTCATTGAATATCTTTATTATCATACTCACCAGAAGTTATTAAAACAGTATCAACAATACTCATCAATAGCGGAAACACTCGTTAATGGCGATTATGATTGCCTTACTGCAACAACCGTTTATTCCCTTATACTAACAGAGCTTTCTATTAATTATGCATTGGTAGAAACCAACTACCATATCTATATTTTGGTGAACCCAGATACAGATAATGAAATACTCATTGAGACTACCGATCCTCGAAACGGAGTCATCTCTAATGCCAGAGAAATTCAAGAGGCCAAAACCAAATATCGTACAGAAAATCTTGCTAATCGAGATACCCAGATTACGTTCGAATTTAATATTGAGAGGCGATTAGTAGGGAATGAGCTATTAGGTCTGCTTTATTATAATCAAAGTATCAGAGAATTAAACAATAGCCAATGGGTAAAGGCACGTAATTTAATTTATGAAGCCCTCCGGTATTACCCGAATGAACGGGTAACTACACTTATCAGCATCTTAGAAGGAAACCAAAAGTCGGCCTCTTTATAGCTACTTTATCTTTTTTAAATCGGCTTTGTGCCCTTCAATTACCTTTTTTATCATCTCTAAATCACTGTACGCTTTTTCAATCGCAATATCGTTGTCAAGAATCTGCTGATTTAGGACTTTAATCTTGAGAATAGTCTCTTCTAAACGCGCTTCTAGTTCGGCCTTTAGCTTTACCGCGCTTTCCAGATCATCGTTAAGATTTTCCCCATTATAAATTAGTTTTTGGTGGTTTTTACTTACCACAATGGCAGCATCTTCCGATTGGTCAACTTTCTTCTGAACCTGACTAACATAATAGCCTCGAGTGGCAAGCTTAAGAATTCGTTCCAAGTCTTGATTTAGGGTTGCGATCTCCTCGTCATTCGCTCCTGTAAAAGGTGCTATCCATATGAGCCCGAGGCTATCAACGGACTCAACACGTGTTACATACGAAATACTGTCTATACCTAGGTCTTTAATGCTAAATTCTGTTATCTCATAATAGTTTCGCTTCCTGCGTACCTTACCGTGTTCTTTTAAATAATCTAACCAATACTCTTCTACCTCAAGATAACCACCATCTACCTGCGAAGAGACCCCACTGTATTTTTTACTGTTCACACGTTGATCTGCTGGTTTAATGTCATACTGTTGGCATTGGCCAGTGGTAGCGAATGCCAGCAAAACAGTTATAATTATTAGATTTTTCATATCTTAATCCTGATTAACAATTCTTGTTCAAAATAAAGGAATTCATTCTACTTGTTTCGTGTTATACCATAATAATGCCAATAATTTGGATTGAAAGATTATTCGGGCATTAAGAATTAAAGGATGCAATATGGCAAATGTTTTGATCTCAGGTGGTACGGGGCTAATTGGCAAGGAGTTAGTCGAGAAACTAAAAGCAAAGGGCTTCAGTGTGGGTGTTTTATCCAGATCTAAAATATCCGATGGCTCTACTACAAGGTATTTCTTGTGGGATCCAGCGAATAATAGTATCGACCAAGAGGCTGTAAATTGGGCAGATCATATCATTAGCCTCGCGGGAGAAAATGTTGCGCAGCGTTGGACTTCATCTGCAAAAAAGAAAATTCTGGATAGCAGAATTGATAGCACACTATTATTTCGTGATGCCCTTGCCAAGCGCAAGAACCAGTTGAAATCCTTTATTAGTTCATCGGCAATTGGCTATTACGGCGGCGATACAGGCGATGTTGAGCTTGATGAAAAAGGCCCTTTAGGTGATGGTTTTTTGGCCGATGTGGTTGCTAAATGGGAAGATACAATTGACGAATGCAAACCCTACGCTGCAAGAACAGTTAAGATTAGAACGGGTATTGTATTATCAATTGATGGTGGTGCTTTAAAAAAAATGATAACACCATTTAAGTTTGGTATAGGTTCTCCGTTGGGAACCGGTGGACAATGGATGAGCTGGGTGCATATTTCGGATCTCGTTAATATGTACATTTTTGCTCTAGAATCTTCGATTACAGGCATATTTAATGGCGTTGCTCCAAACCCTGAACGAAACAAAGATTTTTCTGCGCAACTTGCCAAAGTGCTTGGCAAACCTTTTTTCTTTCCTAATGTTCCTAGTTTTGCATTAAAGATACTCTTAGGCGATATGTCGAGTATAGTTCTTGGAGGGAACCGGGTCTTTCCAATTGCTTTTCAACAAGAAGGATTTAAATTTGAGCATAATAAACTGGATGAAGCGCTAGCCTCTCTCCTTTAATTTTTCACTTTTCAAAATTCAACACCATGGCCAAGAAAAATAATGGATTGTCAGATGACGAAGATAAGTTAATCCGTAAGGCCTTCGACGATAAGGATTGGAATGAGATTAAAACTGAAAATTCCTGGTTGGTTTTTAAGGTGATGTCTGAGTTTGTTGGAGCATTGGAGAAACTTGCAAGAATAGGGCCTTGTGTTTCGATTTTTGGTTCTGCAAGAACACACGAAGACAATATTCAATACAAAACGGCTTTTGATATAGCGGCAAAATTAGTACGACACGGTTATGGTGTAATCACCGGTGGTGGCCCTGGTATAATGGAAGCTGGAAATCGTGGGGCACATTCAGAAGGAGGGAAATCGGTTGGACTGAATATCGACCTTCCGTTTGAGCAACATAATAACCCCTATATCGATCCTGATAAACTACTTAATTTCGATTATTTCTTTGTTCGCAAGGTAATGTTTGTAAAATATTCTCAGGGCTTTATTGTGATGCCTGGAGGGTTTGGTACACTTGATGAAATGTTTGAAGCGATTACCCTAATTCAAACTAAAAAAATAGGAGCGTTTCCCATTATTCTAGTCGGCAAAGACTACTGGCATGGATTATTCGAATGGATCAAGGATGTTCTCATAAAGAGCAAAAATATTAGCCCTGAGGATTTAGATCTCATCCAGATTGTGGATACCCCAACAGAAGCAGTGGAGGCAATCGATAAGTTCTACTCGCAGTATCTATTGTCTCCGAACTTCTAGATATGCGGAACCTATACACTTGGTTGCCTTGGCTGGGGATATTTGCGTTGGCATTGTATACCTATGTGCATTTTGAGCAAGTAGAAGATCAGGCAGAAGATTTTATTGAGTTTGATGAACTCCCGCAAGGGAATACAGTAAATGCCATTGCCATTATATTGCCCGACTCAATGGAGTTCGCCGGGGAGCAAGTGCCGCTTACAGTTCCAGATGTTCGTGAAAGACTCGACCGCGAGATGCACATAAATGCTTACTGGCATACCAATACAATTTTTTTACTTAAAAGAGCACACAGATGGTTGCCGCAGATTGCTAAGATCTTGAAAGAAGAAGGTATACCTGATGACTTTAAGTATATACCGGCTATAGAAGGGGCATTCCTAAATGATATTTCACCGAAAGCGGCCGTTGGGTTTTGGCAGTTTCGTAAAGATGCCGCTCGTGAGTTTGGCCTGGAGGTAAATAAGCAAGTAGATGAACGCTACGATCCATTAAAATCGACTCGCGCCGCTTGTAAATATTTAAGAAAAGCATACGATAAGTTTGGTAGCTGGACACTTGTTGCGGCAAGTTTTAACCGCGGAAGAGCCGGTCTTTTGCGGGCTATGGATGCCCAAGAAGTAGATAATTATTACGATTTAATGCTTAATGACGAAACCTCGCGATATGTATTTCGAATTTTAGCTGCAATGGAAATTATCGAGAATCCGAACCATTATGGATTTCAGGTGCCACTAGATCAATTGTATGAAATAGAACCAGTAAAGTATATCGAGGTAAATGAAGATATTCCAAACTGGGTTGATTGGTCGAAACAGCAGGGTATAAACTTTAAGCTTTTAAAACGACATAACCCCTGGATACAAAGCACCTCTCTAAAAGTAGGCGCCAAGACATATAAGGTTGCGATACCAATTTAGAATGGGTAAAATCAAGCATGTTCTATTCGATTGCGATGGAGTTCTAGTTGATACAGAATATATCGCGGCTCATAAAATGACTGAGATGATGGCCAGTTTAGGCGCTTCCATCGATGTCGATTACTATTTAAAAAACTTATCGGGCAGCACTTTTTCAGCGATTATGACTACCTATTTTGGGGAGAAATATAGTCAAGAAGAGGCCTTAGCTATCATAAATAGAGTCGAAGACCAAGTGGCTGCAGGGGTTAAATTAATTGATGGAATGAATACTGTTCTAAAAGAAGTAGCATTCCCGAAATCTGTAGTATCCAACTCGTCTGTAAAAACGGTGCAACACGCATTAGCGAAAGGTGGTATTACGTCCCATTTCAGCAATAGAATTTATTCTTCTGAACATGTTGCACAACCTAAGCCGGCCCCGGACCTGTATTTATTCGCAATTAATTCACTGGGTTTGCATCCCGACGAAATAATTGTGGTGGAAGATAGTATAACAGGAGCTACGGCAGCAATGAGTGCTAAGTTGCACGTACTTGGCTTCACTGGCGGCAGTCATATTCTGCCGGATCATAACCAGCGCCTAAGCTCCATCGGCGTAAAAAATATTGCAAACAATTCACAAGAGTTACTGCGGATAATAAGCAGTACCCTGAATGGTTAACTCGAACAGCAATCTACTTTAGATTGTTATAGCATTGTGGTTCCTTATATGATTGAGAAGACTTAATTTTGCATGTTTAAAAATCTCGAAATTTGACAAATAAGACTGAAGCTCTCGTGCCAACAACCCCTGTTTCTGAACATGAAATGGTTGAAATTTTTGGTGCTCGTGAGCATAATCTTAAGAACATTGATCTCAATTTTCCGAGAGAAAAATTGGTGGTGATTACCGGTATTAGCGGTAGTGGCAAATCTTCACTTGCATTCGATACGATCTATGCAGAAGGACAGAGGCGATATATGGAGAGTTTTTCTGCGTACGCCAGGTCATTTATCGGCGATATGGAACGGCCTGATGTAGATAAGATTCAAGGACTTAGTCCGGTAATTTCCATTGAGCAGAAAACCACCTCAAGAAATCCACGATCTACGGTTGGTACAGTGACTGAAGTGTATGATTTTTTACGGTTGCTTTATGCCCGTGCAGGCGAGGCAAGATCCTACATTTCTGGCAACCCTATGGTGAAGCAGACCGAAGAACAAATTCAAGATCATATTCTCAAGCAGTTTAATGAGAAGAAGGTAACGCTGCTGGCCCCTGTCGTTAAAGGAAGAAAGGGACACTATCGTGAATTATTTGTTCAGTTAAGGAAGAGTGGCTATTTGAAAGTTAGGGTCAATGGCGAACTCATGGAGCTCGTGCCTAAAATGCAGCTTGATCGATATAAAACACATGATATCGAGTTAGTGGTAGATCGGCTGCTTGTTTCTAAGAAAGATAGCTTTAGGGTTGGTCAATCCATTCAAACGGCCCTTCGTGAAGGCCAAGGTTTAATGTTGGTTTTAGATGAGGATAATAATACCTCGCACTTCTCAAAGAATTTAATGGATCCTGAAACAGGTCTGTCATATGACGAACCAGCACCAAATACCTTCTCTTTTAATTCGCCTTACGGCGCTTGTCCTGTCTGTAACGGTCTGGGGGAAGTAGATGAAATAACCAGAGAAACGGTAATACCCGACGAATCAGTAACGATTAGCAGAGGAGGAATTGCACCCCTTGGAGAGTATCGCGATATCTGGATTTTTAAAAAGATCGATGCTATTCTTAAGCGAAATGGTTATAATATCACAACGCCGATAAAGGATATATCCGAAGAAGTACTTAGTATTTTGCTCGATGGAGACACCGAACCTGTTGCAGTTAAGTCTAAGAAATACCCTGGTACGAGCTGGAATATTAAGTTCGAGGGTATCATCAGCTTTATGAAAAAGCAGAAGGAGTCAGGCACAGAAAGTATCCAAAAATGGTTGAAAGATTATACCATCATAAAAACCTGCCCAAACTGCGAGGGAAAAAGACTTAAGCAGGAATCGTTACACTTTTTTATAGACAATAAGAATATTTCGGAACTCGCCCACCAAAGCATTGGTGAACTGGAAAAATGGTTCGAAAACGTATTAGAAAGACTTGATAAACGACAGCAGCGTATTGCCAGCGAAATCCTTAAAGAAATTAAAAAAAGGCTGAAATTCTTAAATAACGTTGGCCTTAGTTATTTAAGCCTCGATCGCCCTCTACGTACGCTCTCTGGCGGCGAGGCTCAACGAATTCGACTTGCCACTCAGATCGGCACTCAGCTTGTTGGCGTAATGTATATTCTCGATGAGCCAAGCATTGGACTGCACCAAAGAGACAACCTTAAACTTATTCAGGCTTTAAAGGATTTACGCGACCTGGGTAATTCGGTCTTGGTGGTTGAGCACGATAAAGAAATGATGCTCGAGTCTGATTATATAATTGATATCGGTCCAGGCGCAGGGCGCCATGGTGGCGAGATCGTTGCGGCAGGCAAGCCATCAGTATTCCTAAAGAAGACGAGTACAACAGCAAAGTATCTGGAAGGGAAGCTGAATATAGCGGTTCCAGAACAACGTCGCGAAGCTAATGGTCAATTGCTTTCAATTACCGGAGCTACCGGTAATAATTTAAAAATGGTTAATGCTGACTTTCCTCTCGGAACGATGATCTGTGTTACAGGTGTTTCTGGAAGTGGTAAATCAACTCTAATCCATAATACTTTATTTCCAATACTTAATAACCACTTTTATAGATCCCGGAAAAAGCCAATGCCCTACAAGGCAATAAAGGGTCTGGAGCACATCGATAAGGTAATCGAAATAGATCAGGCTCCAATTGGCCGAACACCAAGATCGAACCCAGCCACCTATACCGGAGTATTTTCAGATATTCGTACTTTGTTTACGGGTCTTCCTGAAGCTAAAATTCGTGGCTATAAGCCAGGCCGATTCTCCTTCAACGTGAAGGGAGGCCGATGCGAAACCTGCGAAGGTGCCGGAATGAAGCTAATTGAAATGGACTTTCTGCCAGACGTCTATGTTCATTGCGAAACTTGTAAAGGGAGTCGCTATAATCGTGAAACGAGAGAAATACGCTATAAAGGGAAATCTATAGCCGATGTTCTGGACATGACTGTTGAAGAAGCTGTGGAATTTTTCGAACATCATCCCAAGATTCTGAGAAGAATAAAGACGTTGAACGATGTAGGTCTCGGCTATATCACCTTGGGTCAGCATGCAACTACCTTAAGTGGTGGCGAGGCCCAGCGTGTGAAGTTAGCAACGGAATTATCAAAGAAAGATACAGGAAAGACATTCTATATCTTAGATGAACCGACAACAGGTTTACATTTTCAGGACATACAACATCTCTTAGATGTGCTTAATAAACTAGTAAATAAAGGTAATACCGTTCTGATAATTGAGCATAATCTGGATGTTATTAAGGTCGCCGATACTATAATTGATCTAGGGCCTGAAGGAGGAAACGCCGGGGGAACTATTGTCGGTACAGGGTCTCCAGAGGAACTTGCGCGAAATAGGAAAAGCTATACCGGACAATATTTAAAGGAGGAGCTAGCATGAACAACTTAATGCGATATCTAATTCCATTAGCGCTAGCACTGCTAGCATTATTTAATTTTTATTACCAAAACTGGCTAGAAGGCATCCTCTATGTAGCTGTTGGCGTCGCATTCCCGCTTCAGTGGGCTTTGCGAGATGGCAAAATAAAGGATAATGTTAAATTCTGGAATGTGGTGAGTTGGGTACTGATTATCTTAGCACTTGTGCTATTTTTAGCCCTACTTAGAACTGATGCTCATACGGCACAATAGAACTGCCTTTTACGAATGATGTAAGGACGCATAAATTAATCGAATACAGAAGGTTTGTAACCACTAATGACTAAGCAACGATTATATTGGGTTTTTCAAATTGTAGGTTGGTCTACCTACACCGTTCTGAACGTACTTGGTGTTAGCTTTCAGTCATCAAACTTCACCCTGGTAAAGGCACTCCCAATTATAATTGAATCAGCTTTTTTCTTTTCTTTAACGCATGCCTATCGAAGCTTGAGTAAAAGAAATGAGTGGTTGCAGCTACCTACAACACAACTTTTACCTAAAGTCATATTGAGTATAAGCCTTATGGCTATAACGGTTTACCTTGTCCGTATTCTGGCATCGTACGCATTGGACTTATACACCAGCGATATGCTCAGTTCCATAAACTTCATTGGCAATGTTCTCGCAAATATTATTATTCTTATCCTCTGGTCTTCGGTGTACTTTACTTTTCACTATTTTGAAAAGAACACCCAATCATTACGTTATGAAGTTGCGATGAACGAGATGATGCTTAATCAATTAAAAGCACAATTAAACCCGCATTTTATTTTCAATGCCCTGAATAGCATTCGAGCTTTAGTTGATGAAGAGCCTTCAAAGTCTAAAAAGGCAATTAATCACCTCTCAAATATCTTGAGAACCTCGCTGGTGCTCGATAAGAAGAAGGTCACTTCATTTAAAGAAGAATTAGATACAACCCGCGATTATCTGGCTTTAGAATCGATCAGGTTTGAAGAAAGGCTAAAGACAGAATTTAGAATTGACCCACAAAGCGAAGCCGTACATGTACCTCCTATGATGATCCAGACACTAGTAGAAAATGGTATTAAACATGGTATTTCGAAGCTAAAAGAAGGAGGAGAATTATCTATCGATACAGTGATCAAAGAAGGCTTTTTGACAATCGAGATAAGAAATACAGGTAAATACATAGAAAAGAAGTCAAACCGTGTTGGGCAGGGTCTGAGAAATTCTCGACAAAGATTGGCTATTATTTATGGAGAAAATGCCGATCTTCAAATTGTAAATGAAAATGAGCATACGGTGCTCACCACAGTAACGATACCTCTAACCAATAAATAACAATGAGAGCAATAGTAATCGACGACGAACGACTAGCAAGAAAAGAGTTAATCAAACTACTTGAAGACTTTCCGGAAATCGAGATCCTTGGCGAAGCGGCCAATGTGGATGAAGCCTATGAAATGATCAATCAGGTAAAACCAGATTTACTATTCCTTGATATTCAGATGCCAGGTAAAACAGGATTTGAATTATTAGAAATGCTCGATGCTGTACCCACGGTAATATTTACTACAGCGTATGATGAATACGCCCTAAAAGCATTTGAAGTAAATGCGCTTGATTATTTGCTCAAGCCAATTCAACTAGATCGATTAAACGAAACCATCAATAAGCTTGAGCCACCCAAAGCCCCATCTGAGGTAGAGGCAGAACCTAAATTGGGCTTATCCGATCAAGTTTTTGTTAAAGATGGTGATAAGTGCTGGTTTGTTGCATTAAAGGATATCCGTTATTTCGAGTCAGACGGAAACTACATTAAAGTCTTTTTCGAAAACTTCAAGCCCATGATTCATAAATCATTAAATGCTCTTGATGAAAAGTTGAATGATCGTGATTTTTTTAGAGCTAGCCGCAAGCATATAATTAATTTAAGCTGGGTCGAGAGTATCGAGCCTTGGTTTAATGGAGGGCTAATGGTAAAGTTAAAAGGAGGCGATAAAGTAGAAGTATCACGTAGGCAAGCAGCGAAGTTTAAAGAAAAAATGAGCCTCTAGCTTGGTTGCACCATTGCAATTAGCTCTTGGTCAACAGCCCAGTCCTTGGCAATTTTTAACATGGCCGTTGCTTCCATTTCGGTAATATAGCCTTTCTCGCTATTGGCCTTCCAGGTAAGATTTATGAACTGTAAGCGTTTATACTTGTCGATAGAGTCCATCGACTTTTTCATGAATTCACGAGCTCGATCAAATGCCGAAACATAGTCTTCTGCAATAAAGTCAAATGCCCATTTCAGCTCATTTTGGGCTTCCAATTCTCCCGCTGAGCGAAGAAGAATTTTCTCTTCATCTTCATCCAGACCATGGTAATGGAAGATGATTGCTTTTAGCAACATCAAAACCATTTTTTCATCACTGAGTTTTTCTGTCTCCATTGTCTCGAGTAAAGATAGCCTAAACCGTAAGCAATTTTACATTTTTAAATTGTGATTCGTCTTAAAATCATACGCTCAAATACCAAAAGGTAACTATTTTGAATTATGCCGACCTCAAATTGGATTTAACGAATACAAAATAGGGTTACTCGGAGATACATCTAGCGCTATTTTCAAAAATTGCAAATCAACGAGATAGATTCCATTTTCGATACTGTCCTCGATAAATGCGAGCTCGGTAATTGTACAATGACCTCTGTTGGGATCATTATAATCCCAGAATTGGTTGTGGTTTACAAGGGCACCGCCGTCAACCTCCTTGTCAACCGATGGGAGGTCAACTATAAGATGTTCTATGCCATGTTCTACTATCAACGCCATACTTTCCTTGGAAAGGTAGGGGGGATTTGAGCCCGAATAATTACGGTGGCACTTGTCTTTTAGGTTTGGCTTTGTTCTTATAATCAATGCCGAAACATTTTCAGCGGTGAGTGATTTTCGTAAATCAGCTTCTCCAATAATTAGATCACCTTCAGCATTTTTTTCAAGATCAACACTAACCAGCTGTCCCACATGCATATGGTTAGTTCTTATATCTGCTATTGTGTTTTCATTATCATAAATATGACCAGAGCACTCGGTATGTGTACCGTTTCCATGTGGTGACAATAATATTTTTTTATGATTAACAGAACCCCCATCACGAATACTACCTACAAAATCAGAGGTTCTTATAGCTTCGAACTTCACCGAATCCGCGAAATAGCAATTCGGATTTTTGTCTCCGTCATTTAGCGTTATACCAATTGACATAGGGTTGCCAAAGTCTACTTCAAAATTCTTATTACTCCATTCAATTTTTGCTTTCATATTACTCTTTCATGAATTCAAGTATAATAGAATCTGAGACAAAAAAACCATTTTCCGATAAGCTAAGTCTATCGCTACTTATAATTATCAATCCTTCCTGCACACATTTTGTCAAAAATCTTTGATGCTTTTTTTTAAGGTCAACATCAAACTCTTCGAAGAGATAATCGAGACGAACTCCCTCTATGGTTCTTAACCCCGTAAGGAGATACTCATTAAAGCGGTCGTCTTTAGTAAGAGAGTCTTTAGTATTGGGTACTTTCCCCTCCTCTAAGGCTCGAATGTAAGCCGCATTATTGCTAACGTTAAAAAAACGATCTTTCCCATCGAAGGAGTGCGCGCCCGGCCCAATCCCTAGATAAGATTCTTGACGCCAGTACGAGGAGTTATGCATACTTCGGCAGTTTTGCTTAGCAAAATTCGAAACTTCATAATGATCATATTTTGCACGCTTTAAAGCAGTACATAAATAATTATACTCCTGCTCATACGATTCCTCCGAAGCAGCCGAATACTTACCCCTTTTGTTCCACTTCCCAAAGACTGTATTATTCTCTATCGTTAAGGCATAGCTCGAGATATGTGGAATGTTTAACGCTATTGTTTTATCCAGATTTTGCTGCCATGTTGCAAATGATTGATTTGGAATGCCATAAATCAAATCAATAGAAATATTAACCAACTCATTATCTTGAAGAATAGAGATACTTTCGATTGCCTGTTTGGCATTATGAGATCGATTCAGGCTTAATAAAACATCGTTATCAAAAGACTGCACCCCTAAACTTATGCGGTTAACCTGATGTAATTTCCATTCTTCTGCCTTTGCTTCAGTTACATCGTCGGGGTTAGCTTCAAGGGTAATTTCGGCATTAGGGTCTACATTAAATTGTTGCCGAAGGGCACTCATGATCTTCGATAATTGCCCACCAGTTAATAATGAGGGAGTGCCTCCTCCAAAGTAAATACTTGAAACATCTTCGCTTATAAACTGTTTTTGAATCTCAATTTCCTTAATTATTGCAGCCACTAGGGCATCCATGCTCTGCAAAGAGGTGCTGAAATGGAAATTGCAATAATAGCAGGCTTGTTTGCAATACGGTATATGGATGTAAATTCCTGCCAAAATTCTACTTTTGATGTAAAGGTAATAGTGTTTGAAAATCTACAGCACCATTTTTTTAATACTAACACTTGTTTCAGTTGCATCTGGGCAAGAGAGAGTCTATGATATCGACTTTATTAATAATACTGATCCGAAAATTACCAGCATAAATGGTCGCGCCGATAGTGTCGGGTTTGTACAGAAGGTTATCCTGGTTCAAAACCAGCTTTTTTCATCTGGGTATTTGCTGGCCAATGTCGATAAAATCGCTTACGATACAACCTATCAGGCTTTAATTAATGTTGGCAAGAAGTATTATTGGCAGTCGCTTGGGGTAAATAATATTCCAGAAGAAATGCTCAGTAAGGCCGGGTATCGAAAGCGTGATTTTGAGGGTAGAGATTTTTCTATTTCAGCTTTCAGTAAACTAATGAACAAACTTCTGAAGCAAGCGTCAAAAAACGGTTATCCCTTTGCAGAGTTTAATCTTTTGAATATTGAAATAAGAAAGGGATATGTAGAGGGCGTGTTGAGTTATCGACCGGGACCGTTGATTCAATTTGATAGCCTTAGCATTAGCCCACGTAATTTTATAAATCCTCGATTTTTAGAAAGCTATTTAGATGTAAAGAAAGGTGCACTCTACAATCATGAGGCAATTGCCAATATTTCATCAAGACTTAACCAACTAACCTATTGTAATTTTAATGATTCGCTCGAACTCCGTTACGAGAATAATCTTTGCAATATTGGATTACATCTAGAACCTCGAAAGGCGAACAGAATTGATGCTATTGTTGGTTTTTTCCCTAATCAGAATAATACCCTTAGGCTTACAGGCTTCGTTAACCTACACCTGGAGAATTTATTTAAATCGGGCAAATCGTTATCACTCGTCTGGCAACAATTTCAGAATGCCTCCCAAAAACTTCAAGTAGATTATCGCCATCCAAATTTTCTACGTTCGAAGGTGGGCTTAGAATTTGATTTCGATCTATTAAAACAAGATTCAGCATTTCTAAATACCGACCTTACAATTAGCGGGTTTTTTCAATCCAAAAAACTCGAGGTGGCGCTACAAACTAACATTATAACCTCCAGAACCTTATCGACTCCAACGGATTCATTAGCAATTCCTGAGTTTGCAGACTTTAATCTTCAGCAGCTCGGTGTAAACCTTAGCTATAATGGGCTCGGTAATCAAATCAATCCTATGCGCGGGCAGAAGTTTTTTGCCGAGTTGAACATTGGCAATAAAACGATTAGAAAGAATGCAGCAATAGTCGATGAAGTATATGACAGCCTAAGATTGAACTCAATTCAAATTAGGGCTAAGCTGGGAGGAGAGCTAAATCAACGAATATCTGGTCCTTTTGCTTTCCATGTCAATGTGCAGCTGGCAACCGTATACAATAACGATATTCTCTTCACAAATGATTTATTGCGGCTCGGTGGCGTTAACTCGCTTCGAGGGTTTAATGACTTAGAATTATTTGTTTCCTCATATGGCTTGGCCAGAATAGAGGCCCGGCTTGCCTTCAACCAGAACTCAAGGTTATTTGCCTTTTTCGACCAGGCACTAACAATGAATTCTATAAGTCAGTTTAACGACACACCCTATGGGTTTGGTGCCGGAATATTTTTGAATACAGCGGCTGGAGATTTACAATTAATCTATGCGCTTGGTGTTTCCAAAGAACAATCATTATCATTGACCCAATCTAAGATTCACATTGGATATGTTGCGCGATTCTAAGAACATTATTTTCTTAAAAGGGCTTATTATAAGCACACTAGTGCTATTGAGTTTTTCAAACGGTCTGTCGCAGCAGTTAATACATAATCTTAAGCAGGAGTGGGTAAGCTATAGTCAAGAGCATCAAGGATTCCTTCCTGTAGATGAACAAAACCTTACCAGTAGGGTTGTTAGCTTTTCTCTTAAGAATGAGGAGTTCAATCCATTCTACCTCTCTATAAGCGTAAACCATAAAGCATACCTCTTCTATAGAGGTCAGCTGCTGAGTCAATTAAACCCAGGGTGGAGTAACTTTAAGATCGATAGTTTGAAAGAAGCCATTATAGATCCTGAGCCTTTTTTTTCGATCCATGGCGATAAATTATTACCAAATCTTGTTACTGAAGTCAGAACCAAGCCTATCGTAGGACAATCGGCGCATTTGTTCCAGCCATCTCGATTTTCAAATAGCTTTAGCAACTTCTTTTATACAGCCTTTACTTTTCTGCTGTTCATCATTGTAGTTTTAAAAACTCGATTTCCTGAACTAACAAATCAGTATTTTTTATTGCAACGAACATTTCGCTTTAAGACCATAGACGAGCTAATCTATAAGATACCTTATCTGCGAGTGCCTAATATATTTTTCCTTTTCCTGATAAGTTCGCTATTCGCATTTTCAACGCTATGCTTTATGTATTTCTTTCCTGGTGAGCTAGAGATTCTTGGAGTATCACCATCGTCTAATGGGTTTTGGATTATTGCCTTGGGTTGGGGAATAGTAACCGTAATCATTTTCATTGCTATTATTCTGAAGTATTTCCTTACTGCAATTATGTCTTCGGTCTTTGGTTTAAACATTACCAATATTCACTACGCATCATTAATACGCTTAGTTTTTATTATGGCCCTCCTAATGGCGACAATTTCTCTGGTACATTTTTTGATACCTAACCTAATTGGTGAGCAGTTGTACTGGATCGTTTTGGTCGGAGGCCTGATCATTATTGAGGGCATACTCTTTTTTAAGTTAAGTTTAGTAACAGGCCATACGCTTCTTTATATTATTGTTTACCTTTGCGCCACGGAATTAATCCCAGTAGTGTTTTTGTTTAAATTATACACAACATAACACGCTGGAGCAGTAACAAAAAGGAACAAGTGGATACAATGAAAGCAGAGCTTAAAGATCGGTTGAAAGCTGTTAAGAGCATATTAGTTTCTCAACCTAAACCTCAAAGTGAAAATTCACCTTATTATAATTTAGCCGAGAAGTACGATGTCAAAGTAGACTTCAGGCCATTCATCGAGGTTCAGCCCGTTGATTTGAAAGAGTTTCGTCAGCAAAAAATTAACATTCTGGAGCATACTGCGGTAATTTTTACAAGCAGGAACGCTGTAGATCATTTTTTCAATATCTGTAAAGGACTTAAGATTGATGTGCCTGGTGATATGAAATACTTCTGTATTTCAGAGCAGACGGCTAACTATCTTCAGAAATATATTGTTATCCGTAAGCGTAAAATATTTACTGGCGAACGAACTCCTATGGAGTTGATCGAAGTCTTGAGTAAACACAAGACAGAGAAATTTTTATTTCCATGCTCCAATATTCGCAAAGACGATATACCTAACTATATGGCTTCGAACGGGTTTAATTTCACCGAGGCTACTCTTTATAAGACAGTAGCGAGCGATCTATCTGATTTAGCTGATATTAAATATGATGTTATAGCATTTTTCAGCCCTTCAGGCATTAATTCATTGTTCGTTAACTTCCCTGAATTCAAGCAGAATAATACCAGGATAGCAACATTTGGGCCCACAACTGCACAAGCTGCGCGAGAAGCAGACCTGCTTGTAGATATTGAAGCACCTCTTCCAGAAGCTCCTTCAATGACCGGAGCGATAGAGGTCTATATCAAAAAAGTCCGTTCGTAGCTGAACCGTTAGTTATTCTTTTGCGTTTATTTGTAGTCTTATTAGGCTAATATTTTTAATCCAAAATAAATATTAGCTTATATTTATGCTCTAATAAATTGCAATTGCATGATACGTAAGCGTATTCTTAGTTTAGTTGGCCTTATCTTTTTTGTAGGAGGTTCGGTTTCTGCGCAGCAGGATCCGGAGTTTACGCAATTTATGTTTAATAAAATGTACTACAACCCAGCATACGCTGGCGTGGAGGGGGTTACACATTTTAATCTACTACTTCGTTCTAAATGGACGGGATACGCATCAACCTTTGATGGTCCCGGCGGTGCACCAACTACCCAGGTGCTTACCATGAACTCACCCATTTATAAATTAAGAAGTGGCTTTGGAGCCTATATTATTAACGACAACCTAGGAAACCTCAATAACCTCAGTATGCAGGGGTCCTATGCATATCATATTGCTATAAAGGAGAATAAGTTAAGCCTTGGTGTTAACATGGGGTTCTTCTCTCAGTCAATCGACTTCAGTCAGTATCGTCCTAGCGATCCTAACGACCCCTTATTAAAAACTGGCAAGGAGACGCAGACCAGACTAGACATGGGCTTAGGAGCCTATTTTCAGGCAAAGAAATACTATGTCTCGGTTAGTGTAAACCATCTGCTTAGTCCTAGCTTTAACTTTGGCATAGAAAACCTACGAAACACCTTGCAGCCTACCTTGTTTGTTATGGGAGGATATCATTACGATATATCCTATAACTTAACTATTACTCCATCTTTACTTGTTCAGTCCGATTTCAAGAAAGCACTTATCAACGTTGGTGCTATTGCTCGACTCAATGATAGGTTTTGGGGAGGTATAAGTTATAAGTATCAGGAGTCTGCAGCAATTATTTTAGGAATGAGCTTATTAAAGTCTAAGGCTTTGGAAGTAGGTTACGGGTTTGATTATATCGTGCATGATCAGGAGGCTAAGCAGCCTACATCGCATGAAATAAGATTGTCCTATTTGCTTCCAGTTAACAACTTTGGTGGTAAAAAGGTTATACGGACACCACGATTTAGGCATTAAACGAAGAAAAAATTTTGCTTTCTCCGATAATTTGTACAATTTGTGCTCTGATTTTTGATAATAAACTGTTTTTTTAAAAAAAAATGAAAATATTGCTGAATTAACTTATTATTGGGCAATATATTTAATTTGTGTTTGTTTATCTAAATACGGATTAAACCTAACAACATGACAAAAGATACTATTTATAAGGCGCGAACATTAGGAATTTTAATGGTAAGTGCGGCATTTATCACGGGATGTGGTTTGTTTGGAGGTGGCGGTAATCAGCCAACCGGTGATCTAACAGGTGTTGTTGATAGACCAGCTGGCTGGGTTATGACTACGCCGTATGGTATGGTTCCTATTCCGGCAGGGACATTTCATATGGGGCAGGCCGATGAAGATGTTGGACAAACTCAGATAAACTATAATAAACAAGTTACTATAGGTAGCTTCTTTATGGATGATTCAGAAATTACCAATAATGAATACCGTCAGTTTATTGAAGCCATTAAAATGGATTCATTGGGTTCTGGGGTAACAACAACAGGTATTTCCGTAACCGGTACTGGCGCATGGCCTGTTGATTCGCTGTTAGCGTATTACCCTGACACCACTGTTTTTGTAAAAGACTTTTCACATCATATGGGAGATCCGTTGCAGGAATACTATTATTCACATCCTGCCTATGATCAGTATCCTGTAGTTGGAGTAAGCTGGACTGCTGCTCAATACTTTTGTGAGTGGAGAACAGCCTACATGAACGATTACCATGTAAGAGAGACAGGTTGGCCAATGCCAAACTTCAGGCTACCTTCTGAAGCGGAGTGGGAATACGCTGCTCGAGGCGGGCGCGACATGGCTAAGTACCCATGGGGTAATCCATATATAAGAAATTCTAAAGGCTGTATGCTTGCAAACTTTAAGCCGGGTAGAGGTAACTACTACGACGATGGCTTTGCATATACAGCGCCAATTGGTCAATATTTCCCTAATGATTATGGCTTGGTTGATATGGCTGGTAATGTTTCTGAGTGGACTCAGGATGCATTCCACCCTGCTTCTGTTCCATTGGTTTGGGATCTTAATCCAGAGTACAGGAATGAAAGCGAGATGAGAAAGGTTATTCGTGGAGGTTCTTGGAAAGATGTTGCGTTCTATTTAGAAACAGGTACTCGTGCATTTGAATACCAGGATTCAACTAGAGCATACATCGGATTCAGATGTGCCATGACCCATTTAGGTAGGTCGAGCGGAAATGAATTTTAATATTTTATTTAATAAATTGTAACTAACTTCAGATTAATTATACAATCGTACATTCTTTGATGAACTAAAATTCCAAAAAAATGAGTAAACAAAAAAAAGGAGGATTTACTGAACTGCTATTTAAGACCATAATGCCGAAAATATACGGTATTGGTGCAGCAGTAGTAATTGTAGGTGCTTTATTTAAGATTCAGCACTTGCCAGGCGCAGGAGTAATGCTAGGAATTGGACTCAGTGTTGAGGCCGTTATATTTTTCTTAAGTGCTTTTGAGCCACCACATGCTGAGCCAGACTGGTCAAAAGTTTACCCCGAATTATCGGATGACTATAGCGGTCCAGTGAATAAGCCAGCAGTAAGGGCTGCAGGCGGACAAGGAGACAGCGCTTCTCAAAAACTTGATCATATGTTAGAAAAGGCTAAAATAGGACCAGAATTAATCGATGGATTAGGAAAGGGAATGACTAGCCTAGCTAATAATGTAAAAGCAATGGGTAGTTTGTCTAATGCCGCAGTAGCTACAGATGAGTACTCAAAGAATGTGAGTAGTGCTTCTAAGGCTCTACTTGATATGAACAAATCATACGCACAGACAGCAAGCGCCATGGGAGAAATGGCGAATGCTTCTACAGATGCAAAAGAATACCATAGCCAGGTTCAAAATATTACAAAGAACTTGGGAGCATTAAATTCAGTTTACGAATTAGAACTTCAGGATGCGAACAGTCACCTTAAAGCAATGAATAAATTCTATGCGAATGTGGCTGGTGTTATGGAGAGTATGGAAAAGGCCGGAAAAGGGTCGGAGAAATTCTCTCAAGAATTGCAGAAACTTACCGGCAACCTTACATCATTAAATGGTGTATATGGTAGCATGCTTACTGCTATGAGAGGCAGTGGCGGTAATGTTGGTGGTGGCCAGCAAGGCTCATAGTTTTAATTAATGTTGAATTTAAAACCATAAATATATGGCAGGAGGAAAAGAAACACCCAGGCAAAAAATGATTGGGATGATGTACCTGGTGCTTACAGCGCTTCTAGCACTGCAAGTAAGTAATGCCGTACTTGAGAAATTCATCTTCATGAACGCGTCATTAGAAAGAATGGCCAATGATTATGAAGAAAAGAATAATCAACAGGTAAGCAATATTTCAAGTAAAGTAAGCGAACGTAATAATCTACCAGAAGAAGTAGCTATTCTTAATATCGCGAAAGATGTTCAAACCCAGACTAATTCAGTTATGGAAGCACTTCGTGAGCTTAAGAAGAAAATGGTTGATATTACAGGAGGGATAGACCCGGAAACTGGTAAACTTATTGGATCTGCGGATTACGATAAGGTAAGTACCATGATGATCCAGCAAGGGGAAGGTAAAAAGTTGGAGAAAATGCTTAATGATTATGCTGCGCTTCTGGTTGACAAAACTGGATCGAAGCATGCAGATAAGTTTGAACCTTTAGCAAAAGATGCTAAAGAGATTCCGGTTTTTGCCAATGATCCTAACCAGAAAGATAAGCGTTTTACAGAGCTATATTTCGAAAACACACCTACAGCAGCAGGGATGGCTACAATTAGTTATCTTGAAACTGAAGTGATGAATTACGAAAGAATCGCTTTAAACATTCTGGCTGATAGTGTAGGTGCGGCTGATGTAGCATTTACAGATATTTTTCCACTCATTAGACCTGAGTCGAAGATTGTAGCAGCTGGAGGTAAGTATAATGCTGAGATGTTTATTGCCGCTTCAAGTGCAGCGCTAAGCCCTAAGTTCTATATGAATGGCAAAGAGCTACCTGAAGAAACATTAGACATTGGTGGAGGAGTTTCCATTAAGAAAGGAAAAGTCGAATTTACCGCATCAGGTGGTGGATACGATAGTAAAACCAATATGGCCCGCAAAACTTTTGAAGCGACCATTGAACTTAATGGACAGGAGTACAAGCAAAGCGTTGAGTATTTCGTAGCTAAGCCTACGATTATGATCGCCTCAGCTGCTCTTTCTGCATTATGGAAAAATTGCGGTAACTCACTTAGTGTTCAGGTACCATCATTAGGTAATAGCTATAACCCATCGATCTCTTGTACAAATGCAGCAACCGTTGCTGGTGGAGGAAAAGGAGAAGTAACTATTATTCCTGCAACGAGAGGTAAAGTTGTTATGACAGTAAAGAGTAATGGCTCGCTTATTGGTACTAAAACGTTTACGGTTAAAGATATCCCTAAGCCATCTTACGATATCAAAATACCAAGCGCTGCAGGTAATATTGTAGACGGTGTTAAGTCTAAATCTTTCCGTCAGGTTACAATTGATGCTGTAGCTGAACCAAGTTTTGCACAAGATGTTCCTAAGGACGCACGTTATAGAATAAGAGAAATAGAAGTAAAGCTTATTCGTAATGGTGACCCTCGTAAACGACAAGTGTTTAAAACAAGTAAGATTAACTTGTCAGCATTTGCTGCAGAAGCTCGTAAAGGAGACTTATATGTATTTACTATTAATCAAGTAGTACGTGTTAATTTCCAGAATAAGTCAGAAAGGGTACCAGTTAGAAATGAAATCTATAAGGTCCTTGTAACGCAATAATTCTTTAATATGAATAAATTGAATAGAACACTAATAATACTTGCACTGGTTGTTGGATTGGCATTTTCGTCAATGGCCCAGGAAGGCGTATCCTATGCAAATGATAAGTCGGTAAATGCCATCCCTTACTATGAGCAGCTTTACAAGCAACGTACATGGACTAGGGTAGACTTAGCACAAAAGCAGAATAAAGGGTTCTTTTCAAAAAGCAGAGAATTCACTAAGGTTCTGATAGAAGCCGTAAAGAACGATGAAATTACAACGTATTATAATGCAGAACCTGGATTAGGTGAGCTTGATACAGTAATGACGAAAGAGCAGTTTATGAACAGATTGTTCAAAACCGACCCTTCGCAAATCGTTCAGGAGGTACAACCATTATATGAGCCTGATTTTCCGTACGTTTCGGATGAAACAGTAGAATATAATGGCAAAAATTATATTAGTCTTAAAGATGATAACATCGCAATGAACCCCGAATCAGAAACTGATTTCTGGGCTCCTTGGGCAGGTGTTCAAGCTGAAAGCTACATGCCGTCTGAAATTACCATGATTGAGGTAATGGAAGATGTTATATTCGATAAGCGACGTGCGCGTCAGTTTAACGACATTCAGTCAATTAAGTTGATAGCAACGGGTGATTTTACCCCAGATGGAGCTAATTATTTCGTAGCAACATTTGCCTATAAAGATTTGGAGAAGTTCTTTAGAGAGCATCCAGAGAAGGCCCTTTGGTATAATCAATATAATAGTGCTGAGAACAGAAACCTTGCGGATGCCTTTTTACTAAGGTTATTCCACGGTGAACTTTATAAAGTTGATAACCCTGAAGACTTAACCATTCAGGATATCTATGGCGTTAATGAAAAAGGCGAGCCTTCGTTAAAGGCTGGCTTAATCGGAGCCGAAACCTTAAGAATGAAAATGCTGGAGAGGGAACACAATCTCTGGTCGTACTAGGAAGTTTAGTTTATCAAGAATAGAAAGGTTCTATCGTTAGATAGAGCCTTTTTTTATGGCCTCTAGAATAAGGTTGGTCTTCGAGGGTCCTACAACTTTTTGCAACTCCGAAGGATCGGCCTCCTTTATTTTTTTTATCGATTTAAAGTGCTTTAATAGTTTTGATGCCGTATGCTCCCCAATTCCTGAGATATTTGCTATCCCTGTTGCGAAAACCTGGCTTCTTTTAGTTCTATGAAATGTAATGGCAAAACGATGAGCCTCATCACGAAGACGTTGTAGTAAATTTAAGGAATAAGACTTCTTTGAAATCAAAAGTGGCAAAGAATCACCAGGAACATAGATCTCCTCAAGCCTTTTAGCTATGCCTGCTATAGCAACCTCTCCATAGATGTTTAGATCTTTTAGTGCTTTTACAGCTGAGCTCAGCTGCCCTTTGCCACCATCAATTAATATGAGGTCGGGTAACGGCTGCTTCTCATCTACTAATCGTTTATATCGCCTTGAGACCACCTCATACATAGATGCAAAATCATCAGGGCCAACAACTGTCTTGATATTATATTTCCGATAGTCTTTCTTACTCGGTTTGCCGTCTTTAAAGCAAACCATGGATGCCACAGGGTTGGTCCCCTGTAGATTTGAGTTATCGAAACACTCTATATGCTCGGGTAGTTTGGTTAGCGATAGGTCTTCCATGAGTTGATGCATCGCAAAATTGCCTCGATTCGGTTTCTCATCTCGATCCTTGCGTTCCTTTTTAAGGCTGAAGGCGTTTTTTAATGATAGTTCTACCAATTTGCGTTTATCACCAATTTGCGGTACAGTTATTTCAATCTGATTCGATAGCTCGGGTAGTTCAACATTAGTAATGATCTGAATTTTATGGTCGAGAGACTCTAGATTAATAAGCTGCCCTAATGTTGCTTGGAGTACCTGATCTATGGGCAGTTCAAGTTGATTTTTAACCACCTTGGTTTGACTCTGAATAATTGCACCCTGTTTTACATACATATAATTGATAATACATGCAGGGTCATCTGCGATAATGGTAACGATATGCAAATCACCTAATTTGGGATTAACCACAATCGTTTTTTCAGCAAACTGCTCGAGGTGCAGTAGCTTTTCCTTAGCGGTTTGCGCAACCTCAAACTCAAGATTGGCGGCGGCATTTTGCATCTGGTCTTTAAAGTATTTCTTAACAACAGATAGATTCCCTTTCAATATTTGTTCTGCTTGTTGTACATCATCGAGGTAATCCTGTTCTTCCTGTAACCCTTCGCAGGGTCCTTTACAATTACCAATATGATACTCCAGGCATATCTTGTATTTCTTCTCGGCAACATTTTTTTCAGATAAATTGTACTTACAGTTTCGAATCGTGTACAGTTGCTGTATTAGTTTAAGCACGGAGTGCATAGCCGGCACATGTGTATATGGTCCATAATAAGTGCCTTTGTTTTTATTGAATTGACGAGTGGAATAGATCCGCGGAAACCTTTCATTAGAAACACAGATATACGGAAAAGTCTTGTCGTCTTTTAATAGGATGTTGTATTTAGGCTGGTTAACCTTAATTAGATTGTTTTCGAGCAACAGGGCATCGAACTCCGTAGGCGTAATAACTACATCTATCTCCGCGATTTCTGAAATAAGTTTTTTGGTCTTTTTGTTATGACCTTTCTTGCCAACAAAATAACTCTTTACCCTCTTTCTAAGGTTTTTAGCCTTCCCAACATAGATAAGCTTTCCCTGCTTATTGAGGTATTTATAAATTCCGGGCGATTGGGGGAGTAGGCTGGTTTCTTCTGGCTCAACCTTCATTTTACATTATGTCGTCTTCGTCGAGGGTAACTTTGAGGGAATCTAGCTTTTGCTTAAGGAGCGAATCAGCTTTATTCAGCCCATATTTAGAACAGTCGAGGGTAACATTAATAGGACTTCTTGGCTTCTTAAATGGGCCTTTTTCGTAGCCTAGCGAATCGTTATTATATACTTCGGTCATAAACTTTGCCCATATCGGCAGCGCCATATAAGCGCCTTGCCCATACTTTATACTTGGGAAGTGGATTGCTCTATCATCTCCGCCTACCCATACACCTGCAACGAGGTCCTTTGTTACTCCCATGAACCAGCCATCGGAATAATTTTGTGTTGTACCTGTTTTAGCTCCAATCTCATTATTTCCACCAGTCAATTGCCAGAAATAGTCAAGAGCTCGTGCTGTGCCACCACTTTCTTCAACGGTTCCTTGCAACATATGAAGCATAAGATAGGCATCTTGCTCACTTAGTGCCTGTTTCTGTTGCGGCACGAAATTTTGTATCACTTCACCATTCTTATTTTCAATTCTTGCAATGTAGAATGGTTTTGTCCATGTACCACCATTAGCAAAGGCACTATAGGCCCCAACCAATTCGTACACCGATACATCACTAACACCCAAGGCAAGTGATAACACTGGCGCTAAAGGGCTTTCTATGCCCAAAGATCTGCCTTTAGCTACCACATTCTCTGGCCCGATTAAACTCATAATTCGGGCTGTAACTGAATTCATGGAGCGTGCTAAACCTTGTCTTATGGTAACATTTTCTCCAGTAAACTTCATATTGGCATTTTCAGGTGACCAGGTTGGCGGGTTACTTCCTGTCTGATATGTTCTTCGCTCATCTACAACTTCGTAACATGGGTAATAGCCGTTCTCAATTGCAGTAGCGTAGACTATTGGTTTAAAAGTAGATCCGGGTTGATTCTTTCCTTGCCTTACATGGTCGTACTTAAAGTATCGATAATTTATACCGCCTACCCAGGCTTTTATATGACCTGAATGGGGGTCCATTGCCATAAATCCTGCTTGAAGAAACTTTTTAAAGTAGGCCAGAGAATCCATTGGCGACATTACTGTATCGATTTCGCCACCCCAGGAGAAAACCCGCATTTCTTTTGGGGTATTTAATATGATTTCAATCGAATCTGAGTCACTACCATATCTTCTGGCTAGTTTACGATAGTGGTCGGTACGTTTAACTACAATATCCAGAAAACCTTTTATTTCTTTACCATCTTCATCCACCCAAGGGTTCTGGCCATTCCATGACTCTATAAAAGTAGTTTGTAATGAGTCCATCCACCAGGCCATTGCATTTTCGGCATAGGTCTGCAAGTCTTTGTCAATGGTCGTGTAAATCTTTAGGCCAGCTTCGAACAGATCGATGTCTCGCTCTTTACAGAAAGCCAATAAATCATTCTTTATTTCTTCTCTAAAATATGTAGCGAGCCCAGTATTTTGACTAGCGACTTTATAATTCGAGAGATCAATAGGCAAGGCAATAAGGGAGTCAAGTTCCTCTTTACTTAATATTTCATCTCTCCTTAATTTCGAAAGAACCTCGTTTCGTTTACTAACAGAATTCTCATAATTCAGGATTGGACTGAACCGTGTCACGCCTTGTAACAAGCCAATTAGTGTTGCCGATTCCTGATAGTTTAACTCGTTGGCCTCCTTGCCAAAGAATGTCTCAGAGGCAGCTTTTATACCAAATGCATTACTTCCAAAATCTACTGTATTTAGATATAAAGCGGCTATTTCTTCTTTTGTGAAAGTCTTTTCTAACTGAACGGCAATAATCCATTCTTTGGTTTTTGAGATTATCAACCTTGGGATAGACCCTAAACGAGCAAGAGATCCTTCCATTTCAGGTCCCCGAGTTGCATATAGTTTCTTGGCTAACTGCTGTGTAATTGTGCTCCCACCTCCGGCAGGGTTAAAGGTAATTAGTCCCTTTATAACTCTCAGGTATGCTATTAGATCCAGCCCAGAATGATTAAAATATCTATGATCCTCAGAAACAATAAGTGTTGTTCGCAATTCTTCAGACATATTCGCGAAACTTACCTGACTCCTATTGGTCCTGAAATACTTGCCCATTTGCTCCCCATTGGCATAATAAAGTGTAGAGGACAAATCATTCTCAGGATTTTCGAGTTGCGCTAAGCTAGGCATCCCACCGAAAAGGCCTAGAAAGTCGTTACTTACAGCAGTAATATAAACAGGAACCCCTACAAAGAGTCCAAAAAACGCCAGCCAAATTCCAATTATTATCTTCTTTTTCATTCAATTAGTTGCTACCAACATTCTAAATTAGAAATGCTCGCGATAAAACACCAGATATGCTTCAAGTTCTTTCGACTTATAAAGTATATCAAAATTTGATTCTGATATTACAAAGTAAGGATTTTTCAGTTCATCGAATAATTGTTCTGATTTAGAACTGTCTAGAAACAGCAGGGCGTCGTCTTTAGATTTGAAAGGTTCCACCACTGTAAGCTTTACAGAATCTGACATGGTTAGCGTACCTATTTCAAGATTCTGATTATTAAAGGATTGCTGAACGAGGTTCTCTAGTATTGATTCTTTAGACTCAGTTGAATCATTTCTCGAGACCACTACGTAGAAGAAGTCTCCTGTCTTAGAAACAAAAAACTCAGCTGCTTTTAATTTTACGAGGTTACTACGATAAGTTTTAGAAGCCGTTAAAAGCTCTTGGGCATAAGCGTTTAATTCGTGATCGGGGTATAATTCAATAAATTCTTGCAACTCGAGTTGGTAATCTGCTAATGGTTGGGTTTTTCCAATTATTAAGATTTGAAGCAATCTCAGATTTGCCGAAAAAGATACATCAGGGTAGGTTTCTAAGAGGGAATTAATAATGGAATATGCGCTATCAAGTTCATTATTAAGGTACAAAGCATAAACATCTTTATACTTACCTACTAACTTTTCGTTGGCAAGATTACTTTCTTCTTCGTAGTCCGGGTTATCAATTAGTTTGGTATAAAGCGAATTGGGCATCACCTCATGCATATAGTCTGACACCTTTTCTGCATCTTCAGTTTGAGCAAGTTCTTTATGAATTAGGTAGAGCAAATAATAGGTCTCGGCAGCATACTCAGACTCAGGATAATCTACATGCAAAGTAGTAAATGCATCTATAGAGTTCTCTTTCTCATTCAAGTCGAAATAATAGAGCTTACCTAAAACATAATAAGCATTTTCAAGGGCTTTATTCGCGGCGTCCTTAGCTGTTTCTGTGAGCGGAAGTGCTCCGTACATGCCATTAGCTGCATTCATTATTATTTGATCTCTACTAAGTTCTACCGTAGTTGGTCCTGTAGTCTCATCTGTTTCATTCTCACCAGCACCCGCAGCAAGGGCATCTACTTGCTTAATGGATCTTCTCCAATGGTCTTCGAGATCACGCGTTCCCCAGGTTTGTCTAAAACTGGTTCTGCCAGATGCCACTGCCGATTGATTGCTAAAATACCAGGTTGATGTGCCGACACCTGTTGGCTGATCAAAGCTGGAGAGGCTTCCTACTCGTTCTCTACGTTCTTCTTTTATCTTGGTTTCTTCTGCTAGCTCTATGGCGTCTTGTTCTAGAGTAGCTTTGGTAATAAAGATATTCATCACCTCAGAAGAATCCATTTCTGCCAAACTTAATAGACTATCTTGTAATGCAATGGTATTTATTTGAGTAACAAAATCGGTAAGTACTTCTGCTCGGCGCTTGGTAGCATTATAGAACTCGTAGGTGGCCGGGAGGACCTTAACAGCGCTATCGTAATACGCCTGTGCCAAACTATAATCTTTTAGGGTATCGTAGTAAATTTCACCAAGACTTATGTAAGAAACCCCTTTTTGACGATTATCTGAAATGCTATTTTGAATGGATAGGTTGAAATAGCTCATAGCTTCAGGTAAATGATCTTGTTTTAGCTCGAACTTGCCCCACTCGTAGTAGATTCTATCTTTGAAATCGATATTTTTTTCATCCTTAACCAGCTTTTTGAAATATTTTCTGACCTTTTTCAGATCCTTACTGTCTTCCAATTCGGTAACTTGAGCAATATTTAATTTTGCATAAAATGATAGTTCATAGCTGGGGTTACTGCTGAGACATTTACGATAATACTCATAGGCAGCGGCGCCAAAGCCGATTTCCTGATATACTTGTCCAATAATAAAATAATACCGGGCTCGTTCGGCTCTTGCTAGTAGCGGATCTGCCAAAACAAGATTTCGCACTAGTTTATCCTTATCATCTAATACTTGATAGAAGTAAGCCCTCGTTAAATAGAGTTCCTTAAGGTTCTTCTTATTTAACTGCTGGTCCTCAAGGTAATCCGAGGCCTCTTCAGCATTTGCCCATTCTCCGTTTTCTACAAAGACCCGCATCAGGTTAACAATCGCCCAATGGCGGGCATCTACGTTCTCCCCTTCGGTATTTACATATTTAAAGGTGGTAACAGCATTAGGGAAATCGTAACCATACATTCGTGCTCTTCCAATTAGATTATAGCTATCGTCGACCCATTTACTATTTTGATGATACTGAATTACAATCGATGCTTTTTTAATGCAATCCTCTAGCTGGTCTTTATAAGCGGTAGCCATCGTAGAGTCCAGAGGGGGGTAAATGTGAAGGATATGGTTATAATCAGGCTTGAGTGCAGCCCAGATGGAGGTTTCAACTTCCTCTAATCTTTGTAGCCCAATGAAATATGCATTATATCTTGACGTTGTATTATGAAAGGCTTTATTAAGTGGTGCGGTACTTTCGGATGAACAACCCTGCAGGCCAAGGAGAACGACCATTAAAAAGAGGAAAGAAAACTGCTTTGGGCTCTGAAACACGTACGAGATAAAGGTTTCTATAAGAAACGTAAAAATTGATTAATTAATACAATAATACTTTTAAATATCTATTTTTGACCGCAAAAACAGCCAAACCAACATAGTGAAGCCCAAAAAAACTTTTTCCAACTGGCTAACAGAGCGCTATCTCCTGATAATCCGACATGAGGAGAATTTTGCAGAGCGTCGGTTTCTGGGGTTTACCTATGCCAAGTTCTTCTTGATATCCTTTCTTGTCTTTGTTTTATTCATGTTTTTAAGCCTCCTCTTAACGGAAACCTTGCTCGAAAAGTGGTTCGATCCAAGACATGCTCATATGCAGAATAAAAAGCAGCTGGTTCAGATGACCATGGAGCTTGATTCTCTAACAGAAGAAGTGCGGAAAAAAGATCAATTCATATCGCTCTTTAGAGGGTTTTTAACAGGTGATACCGACTCAACGAGAGTAGATAGCTTTCGTCGAGGTGTAAATATTGAACGTGGTTTAAATATAGATTTATCGGCTAGCCCGATTGATTCTCAGTTTAGAGAGGAGTTTGAGATGGGAATTATTGAAGAACAGATTGGCCTAACGGGAAACTCAGACCTTTTAGAGGTGTTTTTCTTTTCACCAATCACAGGACTTATCTCCCGAAAATACAATTTGCAGGAAGATCACTACGGTGTAGATATTGTATCGAAAAAGAACGAGCCGGTTATGTCTGTAGCGAGCGGAACGGTGATTTTATCGTCGTGGACGCAAGATTCCGGCTATGTAATAGCCATTCAGCATAGCGCAAACCTTATTTCAATTTATAAGCATAATGCTGAATTATTGAAAAAAACTGGTAATTTTGTAAATGGCGGAGAAGTAATAGCCATTATCGGTAATACCGGCGACTTGACCGATGGCCCGCATTTGCATTTTGAGCTTTGGTATAAGGGTAATCCGGTAGACCCCGAAGACTTTGTGACATTTTAATACTTAGAAAAGAACAAATTTATGTTTAATAAAGAAGAAAAGAAGGTGGCAGAAGAATTAAGCAACTCGAGTAATACTATTGGCAAAGGAACAACTGTAGAAGGCAATATTGAAACATATGGCAACTTGCGTGTCGATGGAAGAGTGGTAGGAAATATTATCACGAAATCTAAACTTGTTTTGGGACAAAGCTCCCAGGTAGATGGTAACATATTAGCTCAAAACGCCGAGGTTTTTGGCGAAATCAAGGGTAAAATCGAGGTTTCGGATTTATTGACACTCAAGGCATCTTCAGTGGTTCATGGCGACATTCTTACCAGTAAACTTATTGTAGAAACCGGAGCAACATTCAATGGTGGTTGTAAAATGGGGAATGTGGTAAAAGAAATTAAGCTTGGCGAAAACGGACTACAAAGCGGACTCAAAAGAGAAGAAGTCAAAACAGCTTAAATCTTATGTAAGATTTAGCGGTCTTGCTTTTCAGATTTTAGGAGTTATAGGAGTTGGCATTTGGCTTGGGTATTGGTTGGATAATCAAACTCAATGGCGAGTGCCAATTTTTACTTTATTCGGAGCAATGCTTTCTTTAACGGGGGTCATTATTTACCTGATACGGCAAACGAAGTAATGCGAAATACTATTCTAGTGCTACTTACGGCAGCTGTGCTAGTGCTGCTAACTTATATAGGTTCTCTCATAAACTTTTGGCCATGGAGTAGACTTTACCTGATTGTAGCCGGTTTTCTTGTTTTCCTCACCGTTGTATCAGACCAAATTAATCTAAAATCACTCGAGCAGGAGGGAAGGGCGGTTGTTATCCCTTATTTAGTGTCAACCATTCTCAAACTGATTTTCAGCGCAATATTTCTTATTTTATTGGTCAGAAACAATCTCGATTTAGCCAAGTTAATTGTCTTTGCCTTTCTACCGTATTATGCCGCCTTTTCCACACTTGAAATAATTATCGTAAACCGACGAACTAGGGCCAAGAAATTCTAGCTCAACTATTTTATTTCGATAAGATACTCTCTACATTTGCAGTCTCAAATGGAAGGTGTTTCAATGATTAATAGATTTTTTAAGAATAACATCCTGGGAATCAGACTAGTAGGATTATTGATGGTCCTCGGCCTGGTCATGTCAAGTTTTAACTTTGCGAAGGCAGAAGTGAGCGATGCAGATCCAAGTGAGCCATTCAATCCAGGCGATATGATTATGCATCATATTCTGGATTCACATGTATGGCATATTTGGGATGGCCCCTACGGCACGATTTATTTACCTGTTATTGTTTATTCTGAAGAGAAAGGACTAGAAGTTTTCTCTTCTTCAAACTTCTATGATGATAGTCATAACCTTGTTTCCTATAATGGTTACACGCTTGAGCACGAGCATATTACACTTAGTTCAGGGGCGGCGGTCTATGATTTCTCGATAACTAAAAATGTAGCTGCCTTATTTCTCATCTCTGGCCTGATGCTGTATATCTTTATCGGAGTAGCTAGGGGAGCAAGAAAAAATGAAGGTGGAGCGCCCAAAGGAATTCAATCTTTATTTGAACCTATAATCGTTTATATAAAGGATGAAGTTATTAAGCCGAACATTGGGCATGGATACGAAAAGTATGTGCCCTATCTTTTATCGTTATTCTTCTTTATTTGGTTCGGTAATTTATTCGGATTACTTCCAGGGGCTGCTAACCTTACGGGAAATATAGCAGTAACAGCTACATTGGCAATTTTCACTTTCTTCATTACCAACTTCAGTGGTAATAAGAACTACTGGAAGCACATATTCTGGACACCGGGAGTGCCGCTACCTTTAAGGCTGATTATTCTGCCTGTAGAATTAATTGGGGTTATTACAAAACCTATCTCGTTAATGGTGCGACTATTTGTTGCCATCTCTGCGGGTCATATTGTGATATTAAGTTTGATAGGAATGGCTTTTATTTTCCAGAGTTACACTGTGGGAATAGGCAGTTCTATCATATTAGTTTTTATAAATTTAATTGAGTTACTTGTTGCTACAATACAAGCCTATGTGTTTACAATTTTCACAGCGGTTTATATTGGCATGGCAACAGAGGAAGCTCATTAATGTTGTTGAATATTTTGTTTAATCTATAAATTAAGAATCATGTTATTATCTATTTTATTAGACATGAGCTTAGCAATTATGGGCGCTGGTATTGGTGCTGGTCTGGTTGCGATAGGCGCTGGAATCGGTATTGGTAGAATTGGAGGCTCCGCTATGGAAGCAATGGCTCGTCAGCCAGAAGCTGCCGGGAAAATCCAAACCGCGATGTTGATTATTGCTGCACTTGTTGAGGTAATTGCCCTCTTCGGTGTTGTGGTAAACTTCATGATTTCGCTAGGTTAAAGTTTACTAAGTTACCCGGGCGATAGGCCCGGGTGCTTTTTATATTTTAAAACAATAAAACTATTACATGGATTTATTAACACCCGCAGTAGGATTAATATTTTGGCAAGCAGTAATATTCTTATTGCTAATTTTTCTTTTAGGAAAATTTGCATGGAGACCTATATTAGATGCTCTTAAAATTCGTGAAGAATCTATTGAAGAAGCTTTGCGTTCTGCCGATGAGGCGAGAGAAGAGATGTCTAAGCTGCAATCTGATAATGAAAAGCTTTTAGCACAAGCGCGTGAAGAACGAGACGTACTACTTAAGGAAGCCAATAAAATGGCCGCTCAACTTAAAGAAGAAGCCAAAGCAGATGCTAAGAAGATAACGGCTAAAATGATGGAAGATGCTAAAGCGAGTATCGCCTCAGAGAAAGATGCAGCACTTAAGGAAGTTCGAGATCTAGTTGCGAACTTATCCGTTGAAATTGCAGAAAAACTTATTAAAAAGTCGCTTGGTGACGAAAAGGCTCAAAAGGCTTTGGTTAATGAGTTCCTGGCAGACAAAAACGTAAACTAATGCAGAATCACAGAGCAGCATCGCGGTATGCCAAATCTTTAATCGGATTGGCCTTGGAGCAGAAAGTTCTGGAAGAAGTACATAGTGATATGCTTCTGTTTACTGCCGTGGCGCAGGAAAACAGGGTTTTCGCCGTAATGCTGAAAAACCCCATTATCACGCACGATAAAAAGAAAAATATTTTACATGCACTTTTTGAAAAGCGCATGCATAAAATGACGCTCTTGATTTTTGATCTCATTACGAGTAAGAATCGAGAGGGTCTTCTCGAACAAATTGCCAAGGAATTTGAGGTTCAGTATAATGCCTTTAAAGGATTGCAATCGGCAGATATTGCTACAACAATTGCACTTGACGAGAAGTTAAGGTCAAGATTCGAAGCCTTGGTAAATGATATATCGGGAAAGAAGGCAATATTAAAAGAAACTATAGATGAAGACTTAGTCGGAGGTTTTGTGCTTGATGTAGGCGATTTGCGCCTTGATCGATCAATAAAATCTCAGTTGAGCCACATCAAAAAAGAATTGACGAAATAATTAAGAATTAAAATAAGCAAATAATGAACGATGTACGTCCGGATGAAGTATCAGCAATATTAAGAGAACAACTCTCTAATGTTAAGACTGATGCTGAATTAGAACAAGTAGGTACTGTTTTGCAAATAGGTGATGGTGTGGCCAGGATTTATGGTCTAACCCAAGCCGAGGCTGGGGAGCTTTTAGAATTTGAAAATGGAGTTCAAGCTCTTGTGCTTAACCTCGAAGAGGATAATGTTGGAGCCGTACTTTTAGGGGCTTCAAAAGGTATAAAAGAAGGTGATTCCGTTAAGAGAACACAACGTATTGCTTCTGTTAAAGTAGGTGACGGCTTTTGCGGTCGAGTAGTAGATACCTTGGCTAAGCCTATCGATGGAAAAGGTGATATTGAGGGCGAGTTATTTGAAATGCCGTTGGAAAGAAAAGCTCCAGGCGTTATATATCGACAGCCTGTAAATGAGCCGCTTCAAACGGGTATCAAAGCTATCGACTCTATGATTCCGATTGGCCGTGGTCAGCGTGAGCTTATTATTGGCGATCGCCAGACGGGTAAAACAGCAGTTGCCATTGACACCATCATTAATCAGAAAGAATTTTACGATAAGGGAGAACCTGTTTACTGTATCTATGTTGCGGTAGGGCAGAAGGCATCTACCGTAGCTGGTATTGTTGCACAGCTCGAAAAAGCTGATGCCATGAAGTACACAACTATTGTATCGGCCTCAGCGTCTGATCCAGCTCCAATGCAATTCTATGCACCATTTACAGGTGCTGCAATTGGCGAGTTCTTCAGAGATACTGGCCGTCCTGCATTGGTTATTTATGATGATTTATCGAAGCAAGCGGTTGCCTACCGTGAGGTTTCTCTATTATTAAGAAGACCTCCAGGACGTGAAGCATACCCTGGTGATGTATTCTATCTTCACTCTAGACTTCTAGAGCGTGCTGCAAAGGTTATCAATAATGATAAAATCGCGGCCCAAATGAATGATGTGCCACCTTCTTTAAAGGACAAAATCAGAGGGGGCGGATCGCTTACAGCATTACCGATAATTGAAACACAAGCAAGTGATGTTTCCGCTTATATTCCAACCAACGTAATTAGTATTACAGATGGTCAGATCTTCCTAGAGACAGATTTGTTCAACTCAGGTATTCGTCCTGCGATTAATGTAGGTATCTCGGTATCGCGTGTAGGAGGATCGGCTCAGGTAAAATCAATGAAGAAGGTTGCAGGTACCCTAAAACTCGACCAAGCACAGTACCGCGAGCTTGCGGCATTTGCTAAGTTTGGCTCCGATCTTGATGCGTCTACGATGTTGACCATTAATAGAGGTACTAAGAACCAAGAGGTACTTAAGCAAGCTCAGTACTCACCATTTAGGGTTGGAGAACAAGTTGCTTCTATCTTTGCTTCATCTAAAGGTTATTTAGATAATGTACCGGTTAATAAGGTAAAAGATTTTGAGAAAGAATATATTCTGGTTTTAAACCAAAAGCATAAGAATGTTCTCGATGATCTAACTACTGGTAAGTTTGATGACAGCCTTACGGATGTTTTAAAAGAGGTTGCTCAAGAGGTTGCAAAAAATTTCGAAGCTAAATAATTACAGTAGTAATTGAATTGTAAGTAATGGCAAACCTAAAAGAGGTAAAAACAAGAATAAATTCGGTAATCTCTACCCAGCAGATTACAAAGGCTATGAAAATGGTCGCTGCGGCTAAATTGCGTCGGGCACAGGATAATATTATCCAGATGCGCCCTTATGCACAAAAGCTTAATGAAGTGCTGGAAAACGTTAGTGGAGGGCTCGAGTCAGGTTCAACGGCGTACAGTGCGCAGCGGGATGATGATCGTGTTCTAATAATTGCAATTACATCAGATCGTGGTTTATGCGGTCCTTTCAACTCTAATATTTTTAAGGCGACAATCGAATTGATTCATACCAAGTATTCTGCTCAGTATAGATCAGGAGATCTTCAGGTACTTACCTTAGGAAAAAAATCTACTGAATTCTTTAAAAAGAGAAAGTTTAATGTAATTGACGATTTCTCAGATGTTTTCACCCATCTCTCATTCGATAAAGCACGAGCGGCTGCCGAATTCGCAATGAAAGCATTTCGTGAAGAGCAAATCGATAAAGTAGAGATCGTCTATAATGAGTTTAAGAATGTTGCTACTCAAGTATTAAAAGTAGAGCAACTTCTACCGCTAAATGAAGCTGCAGGAGGAGATAATAATATTCAGAATGATTATATCTTTCAACCCGATCAAGAGACCTTAGTAGAGGAGATCATTCCTAAGTCACTAAAGATACAGCTGTATAAGGCTATTCTGGAATCTAATGCTGCCGAACATGGTGCACGGATGACAGCAATGGATAAAGCGACTGAAAATGCTGATGAACTTCTTAAGGACTTGAAACTTAAGTATAATCAGACAAGGCAAGCGGCAATTACCAAGGAAATTCTGGAAATTGTGGCAGGTGCTGAGGCGCTCGGTTAAAAAAGGTCATTAATACAACATTTGGATAGCTCACTTCTGTGGGCTATTGTTGTTTATAGCAAAAAGAGATTACTGAGTTGAAAAAAGTCTTTAAAATTCTACATTGGCTGAATTTTGATACAGCACTTGGTGCCGTATTTACGTCTTTGTTCGTGGCTCAGTTTCTTAATGCAATCGTTCCTATTAGTGCAAACCTGGCGCTTTTTGTCACCGTACTAATTATTTATAATTTCGATCATCTTCTCGATGCACGAAGTATAAAGCTAATGGCTCGGTCGGCGCGTCATAATTTCTACCAAAACAACCTGTACATTTTATCGCTCTATCAGATCATATTATTGGTGGTAGCTCTTGTTTTGGTTTGGTTCTTACCACCGGCAATTATTCGGGCTGGAATAATCCTTGCATTAATAAGCGCAATCTACTTTTTGTTGCTATTTATTATTTTCCCTCAACGATTTATTCTGAAGGAAATAATGATCTCGATTGTATTCTCTTGTGCAATTTTCCTGGCACCATATTACTCAGATCAGCCACTTCATTTTGGCCTTTCTGGAGTATTACTGTGGAGTGAAATTTTGTTGCTTGCCGTAGCGAATACTTTCATCTTTTCATGGTACGACTATGA
>CBDUMS010000015.1:0-49812 GCA_965368405.1 uncultured Cyclobacteriaceae bacterium | reverse complement strand
TGTCGGGATGACAGGATTTGAACCTGCGACCTCTCCGTCCCTAACGGAGTGCGCTACCGGACTGCGCCACATCCCGAATCAATAGCGTTTAGGTTTCAGAATGCAAAACTCTCAAATATTGAGGTAAGATCAAATGGTTTACCAAATATCATTCTTAAACTACAATAGTAGCACCTAAGCCTTTTTTGCCAATAAAGTGTAAATTCGTATTCACACTTTAGTAATGAGTTATTCATAACTAGAAGAACATCAAATAGAAAATCGTAAACCAATCATAATTGAAAAACAATGAAACCAGTTCTTAATCCTAAGTCGACGTTAGAAACAGCCGTTGATATTTTCATTCGATTAGGCTTACTAGTCCTCCTTGTCGCATGGTGTTTCCAACTGGTACAACCATTTTCTGGCGTAATACTATGGGGAATAATTCTAGCTCTTGCACTAGCTCCATTATACAATTCAATAATCCGTAAAGTTGGGAATAGACCTAAATTGACAGCTGTACTCATAATCTCTATTGGGCTCTTAATTCTAATCATCCCTAGTTGGTTATTTCTTGATTCTACAATTGAAGGTGTAAAAGAATTTAATTCGAGGTTAGAGGGGGGCACATTAACGATTCCACCACCAACAGACCAGGTTGCCGAGTGGCCGCTGGTAGGGGACAAGCTTTACAATGTATGGAGTCAGGCGTCAATAAACCTAGATAGTTTTCTTTCAAAATATAGTGATCAAGTTACTCAATTTGGCAAGTCGATTGTTGCCGGATTTTTGGGCGTAAGCGGTAGCATCTTGCAATTTGTACTGGCCATAATTATTGCTGGGGTTCTCTTGGCAACCAGGGGAACGGAAGAAGTCGTATTAAGGATATTTGACAAACTAGTTGGATCGCGAGGTAAGGAGTATGCCGAAATAATATCTAAAACAGTTGGCAATGTCACCAAGGGAGTCATAGGCGTAGCGATGATACAAGCTGTATTGGTTGGACTCGGGTTTTTACTTGCAGGAGTTCCATATGCGGGGATTTGGGCTTTAATAGTAATGGTATTAGCTATCTTACAATTGCCACCGCTAATTATAATAGTGCCAGTAATTGCATACCTGTTCTCTGTCAATTCTACCCTTTATGCTTCATTATGGACGATTTATCTTCTTCTCGCCGGTGCTTCTGATAATATTCTTAAGCCTATCTTATTGGGCAAGGGGGCACCCGTACCGATGTTAGTAATATTTCTCGGCGTGATTGGAGGATTTATGCTTTCTGGCTTTATTGGCTTATTTACAGGAGCGATTGTATTATCAATCGGGTATAAGCTTGCCGTCGAATGGCTCTACAGCAATGATGCTGAAGACTCGAGTAACCAAGCAACACCACTCAAAGAATAACGTAGGCTAGAAGATGCAACCTGGTAGAATGTATACCAAGTAAGACTATAATTTATCTTCATTCGTTAATAATAGTGGAGGTAGTCAAATTTGTGGCAATCACATAATTGTGCTATTTTTGCAAGTTCGTAGGATCAAATTGAAATTTATCGCAATCTAACTAGTGTATAACCGTTAATAAGGCTCGTTTTGAAACCAAAATCGCCTTAAAATAGTTATACTAGTGGATGCTGTTGGAATTTCTAATAGGATTCGGCGATAATTTTAGTAGGGAAGAACCAAAAAATAAGACATGAGACAACTGAAGATTACACAAAATATCACGAATCGTGAGAACCAATCTTTAGAAAAGTATTTTCAAGATGTTAATAAGATCGAAATGATCACTTCCGAAGAGGAGGTTGTATTAGCACAGAGAATTCAGGATGGTGATGCAGCGGCCTTAGAGAAACTGGTTAAATCCAATTTGCGATTTGTAGTCTCTGTAGCAAAGCAATACCAGAATAAAAGTTTAACACTAAATGACCTTATAAATGAAGGGAATTTAGGTCTGATAAAAGCAGCTCAAAAATTTGATCATACCCGTGGTTTTAAATTTATTTCCTACGCAGTATGGTGGATTCGTCAGTCGATTATGCAAGCACTTGCAGAACATTCTCGTTTAGTTCGTATCCCTCTTAATAAAGTGGGTAGTCTGAATAAGATCAATAAGGCAATGGCCGAATTAGAACAAAAGTATAATCGTGCGCCTACCGATGAAGAATTGGCAGAAATCCTTGAGATGGATGATAAAGAATTGAAAAGCACAATGGGAGCGCGGACACGCCACGTATCTGTTGATGCTCCATTCGCTGAAGGCGAAAGTAACTCTTTACTTGATGTACTCGAAGATGGATCTATCAACTCTACCGATGGAGATCTGGAATACACGAGTTCGTTACAAATTGAAACTGAACGTTCTCTGGCTACACTCGACCCAAGAGAACAGCAGGTGCTTCGTATGTATTTTGGTATTGGCGACCAAACTGCTATTTCGCTTGAGCAAATTGCAGAAACCCTGAATATCACGCGTGAACGAGTACGCCAGATCAAGGAAAAAGCAATAAAGAAATTACAACACGATTCCCGAAACCGATTATTGATCGACTATTTGGGATAAATTTCTTCCAAAATCTTGATAAGCCTTCTATTTCGATAGAGGGCTTTTTTATGCTCGAACCTATTAGTTTGTTATCAGGATGATGTCTCCAATTAGTGAAATACTGTACTCCCTTAATGGAAATTGTGCAGGCCCGCCGGTTGGGAAACCCGACAGGTCAAAGGTAGACTCACAACAAACATCTTCAATATAGAAACCTGATGAGTGTACATCTACAATAGCGCATGTATCAGTGGGTTGAAAGGTGCAGTTACGATCGAATGCTCGATACACATTCTGTGACTCACGGCGGAGAATAATTCCTCTTACACCGCCATCTACATAGATAAAGCCGCCAATCTGATTAAGTGCTGCATTATCAATGTCGTTGAGGTTAACTTCAACATTAACAGGAACATTAGGAATGGGTGACTGCTGTGAAGCCGGTTCACAGCTTACCGCAAACAAAAATAGAATTAGCCCAAGTAGCTTATTCATATTCATAAAAGCCTTTACCTGATTTTCGACCATGGAGTCCGGCGTTTACCATTTCTTCTTGAATTCGACTAGGCCGGAACTTTGGGTCTTGATGAAAACCATTGAACATTGTTTGAGTTACGGCGAAATTAGTGTCGACGCCAATTAAATCCATTAGCCTAAAGGGTCCCATTTTAAAACCACTGGCCTCCATTAATCGATCAATCTGGTTGAAATCTGCTACGCCATCTTCAACTACTTTTAGACTTTCAACATAAAAATGGCGCGCCACACGGTTAACGATAAACCCTGGCGCATCTTTTGCAACGACCGGATTCTTGCCAAGGCTTTCAACAAATGCAATTGCCTTATCGAGATTATCTTGTGAGGTATGTTTAGTTGAGATCACTTCAACCAGCTTCATGATATGTGCTGGATTGAAAAAATGCATACCAATCATCCGATTTGGTTTGCTAACCCCTGCGGCGATTTTTGTGACCGGAATAGATGAGGTATTTGAACACAGTATGGTATCTTCAGATAGAATTTTTTCAAGCGAAGAGAATAAATCAATCTTAATGGACAGATCTTCAAGTATTGCTTCGATAACAAGATCAGCGTCGAAGTCATCCAAAGTATCCACAGATGTGATATTCAGTAGCGTAGACGCTTTTATCTCTAGGGTGAGCTTACCGCGCTCAACCCCTTTATCGAGATTTTTTGCGATTTGGCCGAGAGCAGCCTCTACTGCTCCTTTACGGGTATCGAACAACTGTACCTTGTAACCAGCCATAGCGCAGACCTGAGCAATTCCTAAACCCATTGTACCTGCACCTACAACTGCTACCTTCTGTATCATAATCTAGATTGCCTTAAACTGATCCAGAAAGCGGACATCATTTTCTGTGAATAATCGTAAGTCATTGATCTCCCACATCAGCATAGCAATACGTTCTATTCCCATTCCGAAGGCAAATCCAGTATATTTTTCTGAATCGATGCCACAGTTTTCCAACACATTAGGGTCGATCATACCAGATCCGGCAATTTCTACCCAGCCCGTATACTTACAAACGTTGCAACCTTTGCCCTTGCAGATATTACAGCTTATGTCAATTTCGGCACTTGGTTCAGTAAAAGGAAAGTATGAAGGACGGTAGCGTACCTTGGTGTCTTTCCCAAACATTTCTTTGGCAAAATGCATCAAGGTTTGTTTAAGATCAACAAAGCTCACATTTTCATTTACATAAAACCCTTCCACCTGGTGAAAGATACAGTGGGCACGAGCTGAAATCGCTTCATTTCGAAAAACTCTTCCGGGGCACAAGGTACGGATGGGTGGCTTTTGCTGGTCCATAACCCGTATTTGAACAGAAGAGGTATGAGTTCTAAGCGCGATATCTGGATCTTTCTCAATAAAGAATGTGTCTTGCATTTCACGCGCAGGGTGATTTGGTGGAAAGTTCAAAGCGGTGAAATTATGCCAGTCGTCTTCAATTTCTGGTCCGTCGGAAACATTGAAACCGATCCGTTCGAATATTTCGATGATTCGATTCCTGGCAATGGTTATAGGATGCAAACTACCCGTAACACCTTTAGAACTGGGTAGTGTTAAGTCTATCGGTGCTTTACTGGAAGTGGCAGACTCCTTATCTAAAGCAGCAATAAGTTCTTTAAACTTATCTTGAGCGAGGGATTTAAGGGTATTTATCTGTTGACCATACTCCTTTCGTTCAGCAGGATCAATGTCTTTCATTTTAGCAAAAAGTGCTCCCAGCACACTTTTCTTGCTTATAAATCTAATTCTAAAAGCCTCTAGCTCTTCTGCGTTGCTAGCATTTGCTTGTTGAATTTCGATTTTTATCTCTTCGATACCACTCATTTACTAATATTCTTAATTGGCAAAAGTAAAGGAAATGGTTAAAAAAGGAGGATTATTTAACTAGAATGAAATATCTACTTCCATTTTACCTTAGTCTCTTTAGTGAAGGACACCCCGACTATTCATTTTTTTTTCATAATAACCTCCCTAAGAATTCGCCAATTTGCATAATGTCGACAACCCAAATAGTCATCGACCGTTTCTTCAGGTAACAACACACAGTCAAAAACTCAAAACAACAATGAAAAAAATTACAGCATTCGTCGTGCTGTTAACAGTTATTAGCACGGCAACTTTCGCATCTTTAGGTCCTCTCGGTGAAAACTCAAAGTTTACTGTTCTATCAAAATCTGATGTTAAATACGAACTAGTTTATGTGTCTGATGTTCCTGGTGATGTTATCGTTACCATTTATGATCAAGAAGACAGAAATATAGTATCGAACACAGTAAAGGAAGCTACGAAATTTAGGAGAACTTATGACTTCGCTAATATGGCACCAGGAAATTACCGGGTTGTCGTAAAGAATAAAGAAGGCATTGGTAATGAGGAGATTGCTCACCTGGTTAAAAAGGCGAAATTGCAAACTTTTAGTACTAAGATTCCCGACGCTCAGGCAGTGAAAGTACATGTGGGAGATTTTAACAATAAAGTACCTGTCCACATAAAAATATATGACACGAACAATAGAATAGTTCACAAAGAAGCCATCGAGAACATACAAAGTTTTAGCAAGGTCTTTGATCTATCTAAGCTTGGTTTAGATGACGTACTTGTTACGGTAGAGAACGATGGAGAAATGAAGCAGTTCTCTCTTGCATTGAAGGATTAATTATGTAATACACTAGTTAAGTTTAATTACCACAATAGGCTGACCAAACGAGGTCAGCCTTTTTTATTGGCAAAAGGCCTTGTGGAGCTTAACAACTTGAGGGATTAGCAACTGCTGCTCATCATTCTCCAGAATATGATCAGCCAGCTGTGATGCCTGCATTAAATCCATTTGTTTGGCAATAATGGCATGGATTTGTGTTACTGATCGTTGCGGATCCCGCAGTTTTATTCGTTGTACTCTTACTTGTAAAGGAGCAGTAACTAGGATAGTTCGATCAAGTTGCTTGTACGAGCCAGATTCAAATAATAATGCTGCCTCCTTTAGTATATATGGGGTAGTTTGGCGAAGGGCCCACTCTTCGAAATGACTAGCTACAGCCGGGTGGACTATCTTATTAATTTTATCCGTAGCAGCCTGGTTGCTGAATACTTCTTTTGCCAGCCAGGTTCTGTTAAGAACACCGTTTAGAAAAGACTTTTCACCAAATGCTCTAATTAGTTCTTGGGCAATAGCAGGATCTTCTACCATTAGCCTTTTGGCTTCGTCGTCGGCATTATAAATAGGCACACCGAGAATACTAAATATTTTGGCGATTGTAGATTTGCCACTACCAATGCCTCCGGTTATGCCAATACGTTTTGGCTTATTCATTCGGCGTTAATCGAACCTGTGGTAAGGCAATTCGAGCACCTGTAATGTTTTCAGGCTGCTCAACTATTTTCAGAATAATGGTAGAGTCCGATGGATTAAAAAGGCGATAATCTGCCACTACCTTAATACTATCTCCAATAACTTCAGACTCTAAGCTTCTCTGAACTTCAAAGAACACTGTGTTAATTGTATCCATGAGTATAAAGTCGCTTCTCTCTGGGAAATTTATTTTCTGAACAGATATTTCTCTTTCGGAGGTAACAAACTCAGCCACATCGAAGGCAACCTCTATGGAGCCTGGTTTAAACAAAAAAAGTTCCGATCGCTTAAAGCTGAAATCAATTTCTTCATCATAATTACGATTGATATTGGTTTCTGGAATTTGGATTAGAAAGCTATCGCTTGGGTTTTCATAGAGCAGTTCGTTTGGCCCCTCGATTTCAAGTAGGTCTACACTATACCGAATAGGGGAGATTACCCTAAAATTCTCGGCAAGGGAGATATTGGCACTATCAATGTAAACACCAAAACTTCTTGATTTTCGCTCGTCGATATTAATATGCAGCGTATCATCCAAGATATAATTCAACTGCAGCTCCTCTAAGTTATCGGCAATCCGATTTGTTAGTGAAACACCAGGGATTTTCTTATTAATTGATGGGTTTGGAAGATCGACATTTAACGGATTAGCCTTTAGGCCAAGCGAAACTCGAAGCAAGTTCCAGCCTAGTCCATTCACATTTAATTTGATGGAGGAGGGCAATTCATCCACCACTATAAAATCTTCCTGATCGAAATCCCAATTAACCGGGTAGCTAACGGTGGCGTCGTACTCTTTGTTTAGGGCATTAAAAAGCCAGAAAACTGCCGCTGTTGCAATAGATAATACTACAATGCGCAGATTCTCTGGCCTTCTTAATTTAAATCTTGATTTTAATTTAGATATTCTAGATTTCAACCCATTTAGTGCTTATTTCTTTTTGCTCGCTTCAAGTGACAAGGCACTTTTTTCGAAAGTAACCTTAGTTCCTTTGCCGTCGATATCAAGTACAACGGTGGTTTCTTCTACACTATAAACTTTAGCATGTATACCACCAATTGTTATAACCTGATCGCCTTTTTGTATCTCCTCGGTAAATTTTTTCTGCTCTTTCTGCTTTTTTTGTTGCGGTCGGATCATGAAAAAGTAAAATACCAGGGCAATACCAACAAAGAATATAATTTGTGTGTATCCACCACCCGGAGCATCTGTACCGGCTTGTGCCAGAATATGTACTAACATGTATATTTTTTTAAAAAGAGCTGCTCAGTCTTACTTGGCAGCAGGTGTAACAAAAGTTTTAAATCTTAGTACAGTTGTCTGTGGCCAAGTATTAGCGGTAACGGTAACTGTTTTATTCTGAGCATTAGGCTTGCCTTTGCTATCGAATACAACCTCCACTTCACCTTCTCCACCTACCGGAATTGGTTCTTTCGACCAGTTAGGAGCCGTACATCCACAAGAAGGTCTAACACTTTCAATAATTAATGGCACTGCGCCTGTATTCTTGAATTTATACAGATGAGTCACTTTTTCTCCTTCTTTAATTGTACCGAAGTCGTGCTCAATGGTTTGCCATTCAAAAGCAGGAAGTGGTCCCTCTGGCTTTTCAGCAGGCTTAGGGGTTGCAGCAGTTGCAGGCGTCGCAGTCGGTGCAGCACCTCCTTCAAGATCTGCCAATCGGCTTTCTAGTTCTGCAATTCGCTTTTCTGATTCTTTGTCTTTACAAGAAGTCATCACTGCTCCGAGGATGACTACCAACATCAACATTTTAATACTTACGGATTTCATTTTATTTACGGTTTTATTAATCTTCAATACTTTCTTCTTTCTTAATATGGCCGATTAAACTATCAACATCTTCTAATAGTTTTTCGGCTTTTTCTTTAGCGTCGTTAATTACTTTTTCGCTCTTCGTCTTAGCCTGGCTCATTGGCGTTTCCGCACCATTCACTAGGTCTTCTAATAAGTCTTCTAGCAGAACCTTGTATTTATCTAAGTTATACGAAAGTTTGCTTCTAGTGTTCGCACCTTTATCCGGCGAAAACAGGATACCCAGAGTGGCACCAGCTGCTGCGCCTAATAAAAAGGTGATTAAAGAATTTGTTTTTCTGCTCATAATCTTTCCTATTTATTATCAATTAATCCTCTACCGCTCTTTTTAATTACACCGGTTTTCTGCAAATCTACTGCAATTACATCTAAAACGCCATTTATAAACTGTTTGCTTTTTGGCGTACTATACTTTTTTGATACCTCAATGTATTCATTTATGGTAACTTTTAGTGGAATACCAGGGAAATTTATCATTTCCTGAATGGCCATCTGAAGTAAAATTTTATCTGTGTACGAAATTCTATCAATATCCCAGTTCTTCGTCTTACTTGCAATGAGTTCTTCGTATTCGTCTTCATTTTTAACGGTTTCATCGAAAATAGTAACGAAAAAGTCTTTATCTTCTTGCCAGTTATAGGATAGCTCCGCCAGCTCAAAATTTGGGTTATCGGGTTCTACTGCTTTAATAGTTTTTGTAACCATACTGCGCAGTATCGCCTTATTTTCAGACCAATACAGGTCTGTTTGCTCCATATATAAGCTTATTATCTCATTTTTAAAGAGCAGCGATTTATAGATATGCTGGAGAATTTCTTTGTCTTGCTCAAAATCATTCTTGGTGGCATTAAGGTATTCTATGAAGGCTTCATCTTTCAGAAAAACCTCATTTAGCCATACGAGAAGCTCTTCCTCTTCCTTCTCCCAACTTAGTCCACTTTTAAGATACAGGCTAGATAACTTCTTATTTTCTAGAAGAAGTTTAATTACAGCATTATTAATAAAGTGATCATAGGAGTCTGCATCACCTTTTGGTTTTGCTCCAGATAAGATATTTACGAAGGCCTCGAGCCAATAGATTAACCATGCATAACGGGCATTTATTGCTTCGGCATCCTTCAGCATTTCTTTCTTTAAAAATTTGCCGTCACTCGCCAGACGATTATAGTAGCCATTAATTGCCAGTATAACCACCTCATTGATCTTGTCTGTGGCACCCTCTTTAACTTTTTTAGGCTTTGCTTTATACTGTTCTTTAAACAATTTGGTGGCTTCTTCACCAGATACCTTTAAAAGTTGCTTATCCTGAACCTCCATAGAATTGAGGTCGGGCTTGAATGCCTCTGCAATTTCATTTAATGCAAGATGGTAATTAGCCTCCTTGCATTGCTCGTAAGCAAAAATGCTTTGCATGGCTTTGATACGAAGTGTTCGTCGGTTGAGCATTAGACAAGAAGAGTAAGAACGTTAATAGTTTAGTTTAGGGTTAAAATGGCAATTTAATGTTTCCAATAGTACTAATACGCTTTTCAGCAATTTTTATAGCAGCTTCCTGGGTTGAAATGGATTCTTCAGAAGCCATTTTAAGGATATCCAAGGTAGTACCGTATATCTTTTCAGCATCTAAATGCGCTTTTTCTCTGTTGTAAGGACCATAGTATTCTGCACCTACATTAATTAAGCCACCGGCATTAATTAAGAAGTCGGGCGCATAGGTAATACCTTTATCGATTAACATGTAACCGTGTTTTTTCTCCTCTTTCAGTTGGTTATTAGCTCCACCGGCTACAATACTTGCTTTTAATCGAGGAATAGTATCGTCATTTAAGGTTGCACCCAAAGCACATGGTGAATAGATATCTATATCAAGATCATAGATATCATTCATGTCCACAACTTCAGCACCTGATTTTTTCGCGACAGTTTCTAGTTTTCCCGCATCAATATCAGAGATAAAAACCTTGGCACCTTCTTGAGTGAGATGATCTACGAGGAACATTCCTACCTGGCCAACTCCCTGAACGGCAATTTTTTTACCCGTGAGGATATCAGATCCAAAAACATGATGAGCGGTTGCTTTCATGCCCATATAAACACCATAAGCTGTAACAGGCGATGGATCTCCACTGCCACCCATGCTTTCAGGTATGCCCGTAACATGGTCTGTTTCCATATGAACATACTCCATGTCTCGGGTTTTCATATTGACATCTTCAGCGGTAATATAACGTCCGCCCAAGCTATCAACAAATCGCCCAAATCGACGCATAAAAGCTTCGTTTTTGAGGGAGGGATCACCAATAATCACGGCCTTGCCTCCGCCTAAATTTAGGCCGCTAATGGCCGCTTTATAGGTCATGCCCCGCGATAGACGCAAAACGTCAACAACGGCCTCTTCGTCAGATGAATAATTCCACATTCTGGTGCCGCCAAGTGCTGGACCAAGTGTGGTGTTATGGATTGCAATTATTGCTTTTAAACCTGTGGCCTGATCATTACAAAAGACGACCTGTTCGTGACCCATTTCTGCAACCCTATTAAATACAGATTGCTTATCGATAGCTTCTATTTCTTTTAATTCAGCCATTATCTATTCTATCCTTGGTTAATTAATTTGTGCTAATTTTGAACACTTAAAATAAGATCAAATACAATGTTGTTTTTTAGTGATGCAAAATTACTTGATTTTAGCAACTATTAATTGTCAGAAACGTATTTTCCGAAGAAGATTTAGCGCTTGAAGGATCTCAGTTATCTTAATAAATACCTTTTAAAATATAAATACCATATTTTACTGGGATTGCTATTTACGATCCTCACTAATTTATTTCAAATTGTTCCGGCACAACTAGTGAGGTATGCCCTAGACCTAGTTGTTGATAATGTATCGTTATACCAACAACTGGATGGGTTTGCTCTACAAACAGACATTTTCGATTCCTTTGCTGGGAGTATATTGATCTATGCGGCCTTAATACTTGCAATGGCCCTAAGTAGAGGATTTTTTCTCTTTCTAGTACGACAGACCTTGATAGTCATGTCGAGACTCATTGAATATGACCTGAAGAATGAGATCTATTATCATTATCAAACCTTACCCGTTTCTTTTTACAGGCGCAATAATACTGGGGATTTGATGAACCGAATATCGGAAGATGTGAGCAGAGTACGGATGTATTTGGGGCCGTCTATTATGTATGGCCTTAATATGGTAATACTGTTTATGATGCTGATCCCATATATGTTCATGGTGAATGCTGAGCTGACCCTTTACGCCTTAATTCCCTTGCCTATACTTTCTTTTAGCATCTACTATGTAAACAATATAATTAATAAGCGCTCTGAAGAAATTCAACAAAGTCAATCCGGTTTATCTACGTTTGTACAAGAGGCTTTCTCCGGGATTCGGGTACTGAAGTCGTTTGTTCGAGAGAAGGATTCGTTGGCTAACTTCGAAGGAGCAAGTGAAGAATATAAGATTCGTTCACTAAAGTTAACTCAGGTAAACGCTTTGTTCTTTCCGCTAATCATGGGTCTCATAGGCCTTAGTAATATCCTCGTGATTTATATAGGAGGTCGCCAAGTGATTGCTGGAGAGATCACCTATGGTAACATCGCCGAGTTTATTATTTATGTGAATATGCTCACCTGGCCGGTAACCGCCTTGGGGTGGGTAAGCAGTATAACGCAACGCGCTGCCGCCTCGCAAAGACGTATAAATGAATTTCTTGAAGAGAAGAATGACATTTTAAGTACCGAAGATCTGGAGGTTGAACTTGAAGGTCGTATTTCATTAGACAAGGTAAGCTATACCTACGAAGGTTCTGGTATTACAGCCCTGGATGAGATTTCTTTTGATGTAGCAGAAGGCGAGGCTATTGCGATTGTGGGCACTACTGGGTCTGGCAAAAGTACCATTGCCAACCTCATCTGCCGAATGTTTGATGCAACAATGGGTGAAGTGCGCATCGATGGGCGTGATATCAAGGCATATAATCCTCAGGCGTTGCGACGGCAGGTAGGTTATATACCCCAAGAAGTATTTCTATTTTCCGATAGCATAGCAAGGAATATTGCCTTTGGAAGTCAGGAAATATCGCAAGATAAAATGTTGCAGGCCGCCAAGGATGCAGACCTCTATGATAATGTGATGGATTTTCCTCAACAATTTGAAACAGTATTGGGTGAGCGTGGAATAACGCTTTCAGGCGGCCAAAAACAACGGGTCTCAATAGCCAGGGCCATTGTTCGCGATCCGAAAATTCTGATTCTTGATGATGCTCTTTCGGCGGTTGATACTAAAACAGAGCACCTTATCCTCCATAGTATGAAGCGAATTATGGAGGGAAGAACCTCGATTATTATCAGTCATCGAGTTTCTTCGGCCAAACTGGCAAACAATATTCTTATGCTGGACAATGGTAAAATTGTTGAACAAGGCACCCACGATGATTTAATGGCATTGAATGGAGCATATAAGTCGTTATACGACAAACAACTCACCACTGACGAAATTCTTGAGGAGGAAGTTTAGTTCCAGGCTACCGATTGAGCGTTCTTTATTCCGGTAACAGCTCTTGGGAGTTGACTGGTAATATTTTCGAAGAGAACGTCAATGAGGTTTCGTTTTACAAAACTGCGATGCGTTACCAGACTGATATCTCTAACAGGTACGGGTTCAACAAAGGATCTTAGAAATTTCTTCTCATCTTCATGAAAGTCAATCGTTGCCAGTTCTGGTAGTAAGGTCATTCCACCTTGTTTATCAACCAATCTTTTTAGTGCTTCCAGTGAACCACTCTGGAACTGAAGCTTGGGATTCATGCTGAGCTTTGGTTGGCAAATATTGAGTACTTGATTTCTAAAGCAATGGCCTTCATTCAAAATCCAGATGTCGTCTAATTCTAACAAAAAAGGATCGATTGTTTGCACGTTGTAGAGCGGATGTTGCTCATTCACATAGGCCAGGAATTGCTCCTTAAATAACGGCCGTTCGCTGAGGTTTGCCTCTCCAGAAGGACTGGCAAATAAACCGACGTCGAGTTGATTTTTTAAAAGCCGATCAACAATTTCTTCAGTAATTAGTTCTTCGATATTTAGGTTTACCTCAGGGTATTGATCAGAAAAACCCTTAATAAAAAGCGGCAAAAGATAGGGAGATAGTGTAGGTATAATGCCAATATTCAGTGTACCATCCACAAGTCCTTTTTCATTCTCAACAATGGTTTTGATTTTGCCGGCCTCTCTTAACACAACCCGTGCCTGATCGATAATAATTTTACCCGTTGTTGTGGGAACTACTGGCTGTCTGCTGCGATCGAAAATTATAATACCTAGTTGTTCTTCTAGTTTTTGTATTTGCATACTCAGTGTTGGCTGTGTAACAAAGCACTTGTCGGCTGCGGTTGCAAAATGCCGATGGTCATCTACCGCTACTATATACTCGTATTGAACTAATGTCATAGATAGAATCAATTTTAGATCTAAGGTAATAGATTTTACATATAAGTACGAGGTTTTGTTTTCGTCTGCGCAAAATCGATAAGGATATGGTTGTTTCGCCAGAATTATAGTATTTTCAGCTTAAGAAACATTATTGACCTTTATTCCACCTTATGAATTCGCTTAAAACTTATTTTTCAATTCTTTTTTTATTCATTTCTCTATCCAGTTGGGCACAAATAGCACCATCTCCAGATCGCTCCGAGGGAGAGGGGCCATTTAAGCAGTTAATTATCCGCGGGGTAACCCTGATTAGTGGTACAGGTGCTCCTGCTATTGGTCCTGTAGACGTGGTTATCCGAGGCAATCGAATTGCTGAAATAAAGACCGTAGGGTCACCGGGCGTACCGATAAAACCTGAGCGTAGGCCTAAGGCGAATCCTGGTGATAAAGAAATTGAAGCATCGGGGATGTACTTGCTGCCAGGTTTGGTAGATATGCATGGTCATATTGGTGGGACCAGCCAAGATCAATCGGCAGAGTACGTTTTTAAATTATGGATGGCACACGGCATTACGGCAGTTCGAGACCCTTCGGCTGGTAACGGACTCGACTGGGTTTTAGAACATAAGGAGAAGAGTTTTAAGAATGAAATTACCGCCCCTAGAATTTTTGCTTATACGGCCTTTGGACAGGGTGCTAAGAATGGTATCAATACGCCAGAAGAAGCTCGAATATGGGTTCAAAATAATGCCAAGAATGGAGCGGATGGCATAAAATTTTTTGGTGCTGCGCCCGATATTATGCAGGCGGCACTAGAGGAAAACAAAAAATTGGGATTGCGTTCGGCATGTCATCATGCTCAGCTAAATGTGGTAGGGTGGAACGTGTTGAACTCGGCAAGAGCCGGGCTTACCAGTATGGAACACTGGTATGGTTTGCCGGAGGCGATGTTTGAAAACAAAGTAATACAGGATTACCCTGCAGACTATAATTATAATAATGAGCAGAACCGTTTCGAAGAGGCCGGCAAACTATGGCAGCAAGCTGCCAAGCCCGGCTCAGCCAAATGGAATACTGTAATGCAAGAGCTACTTGACCTAGATTTTACAATAGACCCCACGTTTAATATCTACGAAGCCAGCCGCGACCTTATGCGGGCACGTCGCGCAGAGTGGCACGAGGATTATACCCTTCCTGGCTTATGGGAGTTTTATCAACCCAGTATGGAGTCACATGGCTCTTACTGGCATTTCTGGGGCACAGAACAAGAAGTAGCCTGGAAGAAAAACTATAAAATTTGGATGCAGTTCGTAAATGAGTATAAGAACAAAGGTGGCAGGGTAACAACAGGTTCAGACTCAGGGTTTATATTTCAACTTTACGGATTTGCCTACATTCGCGAGTTAGAGCTTCTTCGTGAAGCTGGCTTTCACCCGCTTGAGGTTATTCGATCTGCCACCTTATTAGGTGCAGAAGCGCTGGGGCAGGAAAAAAATATTGGATCCATTGAAGTTGGCAAGCTCGCCGATATGATCTTAATTGAAGAAAATCCGCTTCAGAACCTTAAAGTACTTTATGGTACGGGAGCAATCAAATTAACAGACGCTAATGAGGTTGTTCGCGTTGGCGGAGTTAAATATACCATTAAGGACGGCATTGTTTACGATGCTAAACAAATGCTTGCCGATGTCAAAAAAATGGTCGATGCCGAAAAGGCCAAGCGTGGTGGTTGGGAGCTAAAGCAACCTGGTTTGAAATAGGCTTCAATAACTTAGCGGCTTAAATGGAAGGGGTTATTCAATTAGACCGATTAACACAAAGTGATGCCGAAAAGCTTGCTCTACTAGCGAATAATAAAAACATTTGGGACATGGTCCGCAATAGCATGCCGTATCCCTATTCAATCAGTGATGCCGAATATTTCATTAACCTCACCTTGAAAGAAACTATCCCTGGAACCTTTGCAATTCGGTATAAACATCAGTTGTGTGGTGTTATAGGATTGGTAGTTCAAGAAGACGTTTACAGAAAATCTGCCGAACTAGGATACTGGGTTGGCGAAGAATATTGGGGTAAGGGAATTGCAACGGAAGCAGTAAAATTAGTTCTTCATTATGGATTTAATAATCTTAATCTTATACGGATTCAGGCTGGTGTATATGAGCACAATACTTCCTCTATGAGGGTGCTGATTAAAAATGGGTTTGAAAAGGAAGGAGTGTTGAGAAAAGCTGTTATTAAGAATGACAGGATTTTGAATGAATATCGTTTTGCTAAACTGAGATCGAGGTAAGGTTACCCCTAAAAGACAAGGAGGAGTTCACGCTTCTGTGAACTCCTCTCATGCTTAACCTAACCTAAACTTAACCTATGATATATTACTCTTTGCAAATACTATGCCCAAAATCCTGAGATATACGTCCAACCACCAGGAACACGCTTCCATTTGCCGGAAACCCATATTTTTCCCTTCTTCTGCCGAATCTGATGACCCTCTATCCAGATGTAAGAGCGTGAACGCTTATTCCATCTATAATAGCCGTCTATCCAAACATGCCCTCGTCGAGCTATAGTTCGTGTATGTATTCGCACGGAAGGAGTACCGGGCTTATATAATACAACACGCTTGTTATTAATCTTTCTTTTGGTCTGCTGAGCACTACCAGTGGTAGAACCGAGAACTATTGCCACCATTATCAAAAAAGTATTTCTTATCGGTTTTTTCATAGTCAAAGACTTGTTTGTCTATTTGACTATTATGGAGAGAAAAGGTTTAATTTAACCTTATCAGAGTAGTTATTAACCTGCGGAAAGGCCTGAGGAATTTAGGGCTTCATAAGATCAGGGTTCTCAAACTCATTACCAAGAACTTCGGACCTATTTGCTTCAGAGCGGCCAAAAGGTGTCATTTTAAGTTTTCGATCTACATCGGTATACGACCAGCCGCCTCGATTATTATCCCAAACGATCATGTTCTTAGCATCATCGATGAGAATGATATCACGCTGAAATATCTCTTTATTATTTACATCCTTTTGCCCGGTGTACTGCATGATTTCCATATCGTCATCCTTCACAGCATCCATCTCTTTATCCGAGTAAATCATAAAAGAGTGTCTTTCTGTAGAGAATGATAAAGCACCCGAACGATAAAGTTTCTTCGTTTTTTTATTGAATGCCCTGAATTTCAGTTCTATATTCAGCATAAGTTCAAAGTAAGCCAACTAATCATTCAAAATCAAGCTAGTTCTTTTGCTAATTCGCTAATAAGTGTATTTTAGCAGGATGACGCGGAAATGGAAGATTGGGTTGATGGTGTTTTTTACTGTTGTAGTGTTGCTCGTTGCTGCAATTGCCATCCTAAGATTGAATACCAAAAAACATAGTCCGGTAGATAAAGTCAGTTTCGAGAAAGATAATCTTAAGGTAGAGGTTGTGTATTGCCAACCTTCCAAGAAAGGGAGGTTAATTTTTGGTGAAGAAGAGGACGAGGCTCTTCAGCCTTGGGGGGAATACTGGCGCCTGGGAGCCAACGAAGCTACTACGATTGAAGTCTCATCCGATATTACGTTTGGTGGTAAATCATTGAAAGCAGGGAAATATGCGCTATATGCTTTTCCTGGTAAGGAAATCTGGCAAATTGGTGTGAATAAGGGAGCTAATCGCTGGGGATATTCTGAGCCCGACTTTTCTAAGGATGTTTTTCGAATCGAAGTCCCGGTAACTTATTCTGATAATGTAGTTGAAATGTTCACTATGATTTTGGAACCGACGGACGAAGGAGCTGAGCTCGTTATGAAGTGGGACACTTCCATAGTACGTGTACCCATAAAATAAACCCCAAAAACGTTCTCTGCAGAGCTGACCCGAACTGTAATAAGCCAATTTAGGCTGATGGTTGTTGGGAACTTTTGGAGGACTTTCGATACAGACCTACTGTTTTGTTTAAAAGAACAAGGAGAAAATCGGAATTGAATAGAACTGAATCAAGCCTTTTTAATTTTTATTTATATTTGCCAAAAATTCAAAAAAAATAAAATTACACATGATGAAAAGATTATTTACAATCGTTGCTATAATTGGTGCAGTGGCATTTAGCTCAAGCACGGTTTACGGCCAAGCTCAAAAGTATTTAAACGTTGGTGGTGCGGGAACAGGGCTATATGCTAGTATTGAATTTCCTGTAAGCTCGGTTATAACAATTGCACCTCAATTCTCGACGGACTATAACTTTAACGCACTTGTGTTCGCAGGGAAAGGCAACTTTTACTTTGATGACATTTTTGAACTCCCTGGAGAGTGGGATGTTTATGCAGGTGTTAATCTCGGATGGAGAATTGAATCTGGAAATGACGGATTTAACTTTGGCGCGCAAATAGGAGCAAGATGGTTTTGGTCTGATAAATGGGGCATTAACGCAGAATTTGGAGGCGGCTCAGGCGTTCTAGGTGGCGTTGGTCTTACTTTAAAGATGTAATCCTTACCAATAAGATATCAAAGGGTGATTCTACTTCGGGGAGTCACCCTTTTTTTATTGCAAATAATATAGCTTTCCCATAGTTTAGATAGGCTAATCGAAAATTAACCCATTATTAGTTTAGTGCATATTTGACTAGTAATAAATATGCGTTTTATATATTTTTAGAAATTATCGCTTAATCCAATTATCGAGAATGACTCGTTGTAGCCATACATTCGTTAAACAACTTAAATAAATGTTTGATTTCTATTAAGTGGATTAAAGAAATTTATAATTAGTTATTTCAAAGGAATTAAAACGTATCCCAAAAGTAAAATAATCAAATTCTATATTCTATGAATTGTAAAAACCTATGTTCAGTTCTACTATTGATGGCTTTTTTTTCTCTCTCTAGTATTTTAAAAGCTCAAGACTCGCCACAAATAACCCTAATTACCAATGTAATGGTTTGGGATGGCACAAGTGACAAGACAAAAGCTTTAGATGTGCTCATTGTGGGTAGCAAATTCAAAGAAATTAAGGCTAATATTAAAGCTCCGAAAGGCGCAACCGTAATTGATGGTCAAGGTGGAACCCTTATACCTGGTTTGATTGATATGCATCAACATTTAATGCTCTGGGGCGGAACGACTGAAGGAACGTTTGATTACGATGCTTATGCTCAAGGTGCTCGAGCCAAGGTAATGGCGGATAGGTTAATCCAAATGGGTTATACTACCGTTCGAGATATTGGCGGAAATTCCTTGTCTCTTTCAAGATTGATATTAGAAGGTAAAATGGACGGGCCTAGAATTTATTCATCAGGTCCGGTGATATCACAAACCGGTGGACATGGTGATTGGGGTCCTACAAATGAAGGACCTGGTGAAGGGAATTATCAGACCTTGGTAAGAAACACCCATGTAGTTGACGGCGTGCCTGAAGTAATCAAGGCAACAAGATGGAATTTTAGAAATGGCGCCAACTTTATCAAAGTGATGGCTGGAGGTGGTGTCGCATCCACATTTGATCCTTTGAACATGACACAGATGAATATCGATGAACTCAAGGCAATTGTTGAAGTTGCAAACGCTTATGAAAGTTATGTTGCGGTTCATGCCTATCATGACAGATCATATAATGCCGCTTTAGATGCCGGTGTAAAATCATTTGAGCATGGCTTTTTGATAACGGAACCTACGGTTAAAAGAATGTCAGAAACGGAAGGAGTCTTTTGGTCTTGGCAACCATTTGGTTCATACACCCTATTTGCTGGAGGATTTCCTGATTGGTTTACCCCTGATATGATTGAAAAAGGGACTGCGGTGAATAAGGGGGCTGTTATTGTTCCACCATTGATGAAGAAGTATGGTGTTACTGTAGTTCTAGGATCTGATATGTTCGGCGATGAGGTAAAGTTTGCTAGAGACAATATTATTTCTGCTATGGAAGTACCAAATACTGGATATAGCGATTTAGATGTAATGAAAATGGCAACCAGTAACTGTACCGATATATTAAAAATGAGTGGTCCTGGTAGAGACCCTTATAAAGAAGCCAAATTAGGTGTGGTAGAAGTCGGTGCCTGGGCGGACTTAAATATCTGGACTAATGATCCAACAAAAGATGTTAAGGTTCTAAAAGAAGACAGCAATCTTAAGCTGGTGATTAAAGGGGGAAAGGTGTATAAAAACACCTTGACAAAATAAGATATTCCACTATTCCTTGGTAGTTCTTATTCCTGGTAAAACATACACCAACCTATTAAAACATGTTAGTTAGCGCCATTTTCGCTTTTCTCCATTTTCTATCGGCCTTTGGTCTGGTAAGTACAGTTATTCTCGAAAGAGTATTACTTAAACCGAAGCTAAGCTTGGCTGAACTGAAGCGACTAGCAAAGATTGACGGGCTTTATGGTCTAAGTGCAATATCCGTCCTTATCGTTGGTTTCCTTCGGGTCTATTATTTTGAGAAAGGAAGTTCCTATTATTTTTCGAATCCCATCTTTCTTCTCAAACTTACAATCTTTATCATCATTGGATTATTGTCAATTTATCCAACAATTCGAATTATAAAATGGTCTAAATTGAAAGCGGACCTAAGCATCGAACCTGCTATTTACAGGAAAACCATTCAAGTCTTAAATTTTGAACTTCTCCTCTTGGTTCTTTTAATACTTGCGGCATCGCTAATGGCTAAGGGCATTATGTTTTAAGAACACTTTAGACTAATATTTAGATATTTATACTATGAAATATTTACTTACTTTATTGCCAGGGAAGAAGGAGTGCCATTAATGCACACATTAAGTCAATTAAGCTACTGGCCAGCGAAATATATAGGTGATACCGGGTTAAAAGCCATGCAGGAACGAGGCAGAATGCAAGAAGACATGATCGCTGATATCGTAGTTTTTGATGTTAAGAATGTTACCGAACATGCGACCTATGATGCCGGATCTAATGGATTGCCTTCCACAGGCATTCCATACGTATTGGGCTATGGAACAGTCGTTGTCAAAGATTCCAAGGTGCAAAAAGATATCTTTGCTGGTCAGGTAATTCGCTTCCCAGTTGAAGAAAAAGGGCGTTATGAAAAGATCACAGAAGAAGCCTGGAAAGAGCTAAATTTGATAGAAGTATCGAAAATGCGGGTAGAAACACTAGATAGAGAATAATTATTTGCGAATATTAAAACGACTATTTTTAAGACTAGTACTTGTGAAGAAGTTTAAAGTTGGAGCATTAATTATTACTTGCTTATTGAGCTCAAATTTAACTGCTCAAGAAACTGATTCTATACCTGCTCTTGGCAGTGTGGATCAGGTAGATAATAGAATTTCTTTTGACGAACTAGTACAACAGCCCGTTTTCGAATTAAAATTTCTTGAACCTTATTTCGACTTTAAGGAAAAGGTCAAGGAGAAAACAGATCTTTCTTTTGCCCTTGATTATACCACCCTTTACTTCGGTAGTAATGCTAAGATTGGTTCAGGTGAGGCTGGTTCAGGAATTTTTCGTTTCTATGGTTCTTGGGAGCTTGTTGGCAAAAAATCGGGCAATAGTGGGGCTCTGATCTACAAAATCGAACATCGACATAAATACGGCACTATCCCGGTATCTGGGTTAGGCTTAGATATGGGATTCGTTGGCATGATTGGCCCTCCTTTCAATGATTCTGGCTACCGTACGCAAAATCTTTACTGGCGACAAAGACTTGCCAAGGGTAGGGTAGCCATTGTAGCAGGTTTCCTAGATGTTACAGACTTCTTTGATGTTTATGGACTGGCCAGTCCGTGGATGCACTTTACCAATTTCAATTTCTCAACCGGTGCAGCGGCAGTTAATGTGCCCAATGATGGCTATTTGGGAATCGCCGCCGGTGGCTGGATAACCAAAAATATTTATGCCATGGCTGGCATTGCCGATTTAAACGGCAACACATCCAACATTTTCGAAGGAATCAATACATTTTTTAGTAAAAATGAATACTTCAAACATTTTGAAATAGGAATTACCTCAGCCAAAGACTATATGGTTCTTGATAACATCCACCTCTCACTTTGGCAACGAGACGCTTACTCGGCGACAGGCGATCCTAGTGGTTGGGGATTAGTTATCTCCGGAACAAAGTACATCAATGAAACATGGTTCCCTTTTGTACGGTATGCCTATACCAAGGATGCTGGAAGTTTTCTACAAAATGCCCTGTCCTTAGGACTCGGCTATCAACCCAACCCTGGAAGTCACCTCCTAAGCTTGGGTTATAGTTGGAGCCAACCAAACGAAGGGACCTTTGGAGAAGGACTAGAGGATCAGCATATTATTGAATTATTCTATCGAATACAGTTAAGCTCAAGAATTGCAATAACACCAGACTTTCAATTATTGCTTAATCCAGGGCTGAACACTCTGCAGAACTCAATCGTATTATACGGGTTACGCGCAAGAGCTTCTCTATAATGAGTAGCCTTTATAATATTAATTCAGTTTAAAACAGATCTGGGCAGTAATTTTTACACCCCAAACTCCACTACACCTGTCTCCAAGCTATAATAGGCCGAAACAATTTCTACGCCATCTTTCGCAACAGCATCTGAAATTATTTGTGAACTACTCATTAATGTCGCAACAGAATTATTGGCGTTATCTTTAATAATAGCATCAAGATCGCCATCATCGCCCAGTTTCGTAACCGAGGGTTGGATATAGCTTAGGAGCTTGTTAAGATTTGGTCCGGCATCGCCACCGGCAACCGCAGCTCCTACAGCACCGCAACTTTGGTGACCCATTACAACAACAAGTTTAGTGCCCAGATGAGCTACAGCGTACTCAATACTCGCTATAGAAGATGTATTGGCCACATTTCCGGCAACACGGATAATGAAAATTTCGCCTAAGCCCGTATCAAATGCAAGCTCGGGAACTACACGACTATCTGCGCAGGACAAAATAATAGCAAAAGGACTTTGGCCTTTGGTTAGCGCAGCGCGCTGCTCATTGGCCTGAGCAGAAGTGGTTGGGTTGCCATTAACATAGCGGTTATTTCCTTCTTTTAATTTATTCAAGGCTTCATTTGCATCCATAGTATTGTGTTTGGTGGTGGTTGTTATTCGTTAAAGTAACAATATTAATTATTTTTAACCTTCTAAATGAAATGAAAGATGAGTAAGAGCGAGTTTATCTTATTAATACCAGGTATAATTTATGGTGTGGCCATGGTGGACCTGCTTAAAATATTCAGGCACTCAAATCGCTACTGGGAAAGCGTGGCCTGGGGTATTGCCATGTTTTTAAATCTCATCGTGAGTTGGTTTGGTCTTTACGATAAGCTGGAAATAATTAGTTCTAACATTGCATTATTTACTGCATATATAATATCACCTTTATTATTTGCCCAAGCAGTATTTGTCCTTACACCAGAAGAGGAACATACGGATACCAAGGTATATTTCCTCAAAGCACAGCATTTATTTTTTATTCTTATTTTCAGCTACATACTTGTAAATATGGGGCTAAGTTATTTTATCGAAACTAGCGGAGCCTTTGAATGGATGCGGCCACTTTTATTAGCTTTATTTCTTACAGCAATAGTCTGGAAAAAGTTCTGGTCGCGCCTCCTGCCACTTTTAGCGTACTATATTTTTGCTATAATTATTTTTGCTCAAGCAATGATGTAAAGCACCCAATTCGATCTTCAGTAGTTGCTATCCAAGCCTGTCTGCCGTAGCATATTTATATGAAGTCTAGTAACGTACTCAGCTTACATGTGGATTGGTCTATCCTCCGTAGCAGCCAGGCAAGCTTCTTTAACTGCCTCCATATAGGTTGGGTGCGCATGCGACATTCTGGCAACATCTTCTGCTGAGGCACGATATTCCATAGCCGTTACGGCAGCAGCAATCATATCGGCAGCTCGAGCCCCAATGATATGAACGCCAAGGATCTCATCTGTATTTTTATCGGCTAAGACCTTAACCTGCCCATCAATATCCATACTTGCCCGCGCTCTGCCTAATGCACGAAAAGGAAACGATCCTGCCTTATAGGCAACGCCATCTGCTTTAAGCTGCTCTTCGGTATAACCTACGCTGGCTACCTCAGGCCATGTATAAACTACGCCAGGAATCAAATTATAATGAATATGCGGTTTTTGACCGGCAAGCACTTCTGCTACAAAAGTGCCCTCTTCTTCTGCTTTATGGGCTAGCATCGCACCTTTTATTACATCGCCAATTGCGTAAATATTATCAACATTAGTTCTAAGCTGGCCATCAACTTCAATTCTGCCTGCCTTATCTGTTTGGATACCTACTTTATCTAAGCCAAGACCATCAGTATAGGCTCTTCTGCCTACTGAGACCAAGCAATAATCACCTTTAAGTTCTATATTCTCTCCTTTCGGTGATTCTGCGGTTACGGTTACTGTTTTAGCGGTGCCTTTAACAGCGGTAACCTTATGCTTAAGGTAATATTCGAACCCTAGTTTCTTTAACACTTTTTTCAGCTCCCTGCCCAGCATCTTATCCATGGTTGGAATAAGACTATCCATGTATTCGACCACCGATACTTTAGCACCTAAGCGTGCATAGACAGAACCAAGCTCGAGTCCAATTACACCGCCGCCAATAATGATGAGGTGTTTCGGTATTTCTTTTAATTCTAGAGCTTCTGTCGAGGTGATAACTCTTTTCTTATCAATTTCAATAAAGGGCAAACTAGATGGTTTAGAACCAGTTGCGATGATTACCTTATCGGTTGTGATAGTTTCTTCCTTATCTCCAGATATCTTTATAGTATTCTTATCGACAAAAGATCCCACACCCTGATGTACATCGATTTTGTTTTTCTTCATCAAGAAGTTAATCCCGTCAGTAGTTTGCGAAACAACCTCACCTTTACGTTTGATCATCTGCTTTAGGTCGGCCTTAACGCCTGTTATATTTATGCCATGCTCTTTAAAGCTGGTTTCGGCATTATGAAAATGCTCCGATGAATCGAGCAATGCTTTCGATGGTATACATCCCACGTTTAAGCAAGTGCCACCTAGCGTAGCGTATTTCTCAATAAGGGCAGTTTTAAAACCAAGCTGAGCGCAACGAATAGCGGCCACATATCCGCCAGGGCCTGAGCCAATTACAGTAACATCGTATTTCATTGTATAAGATTTAAGATACAAGACTTAAGATGAAAGACTTTCTGTTTTTACTATCGGCCTTTCGTCTTCGATCTTCATACTTTTTAAACATTTAACATCAATCGAGTAGGGTCTTCGAGCAATTCTTTCACGCGAACCAGGAAGCTTACCGATTCACGGCCATCAATTATCCTATGATCGTACGACAAAGCGACATACATCACGGGCCGAACCACAACTTCTCCATTTTCTACAACGGCTCTCTCAACAATATTATGCATTCCTAGTATTCCAGATTGTGGAGCATTAATAATTGGTGTAGACATCATAGATCCGAACACACCACCGTTGGTTATGGTAAACGTGCCACCAGTCATTTCAGGAATTGTAAGCTTATTGTCTCGAGCTTTAAGGGCTAGTCGTCTCACTTCCTTCTCAATACCGGCAAAATCAAGATCTTCGGCATTCCTTATTACGGGTACCACTAATCCCTTAGGGGCCGATACCGCTATTGAGATATCACAGAAATCATGATAGACCATTTCGTCGCCATCGATCATGGCATTAACAGATGGCCATTCCTGTAAGGCAACAGTACAGGCCTTGATAAAGAACGACATAAAACCTAAACCTATCTCATGCTTTTCCTTGAACTGTTCTTTGTACATGGCTCGGATGTCCATGATTGGCTTCATGTTAACCTCGTTAAAGGTAGTCAGCATGGCCGTCTCGTTCTTTACGGCAACCAACCTTCTAGAAACCGTTTTTCGTAAACTGCTGAGCTTCTTACGAGTTTCATTTCGTGAACCTGGGACAGCTGCGCTGCTTTCTTCTTGCTTTGGTTCTGGTGGTGCCGATGCCGGTGCTTTCTTCTTCTCTGCTGCCTCGGCGTCTTCTTTTGTAATACGGCCACCAACTCCGGTACCTTTAACATCCTCGGGGTTTATGCCTCGCTCTTTAAGGATTTTTGCCGCAGCAGGCGATGCATGACCCTGTGCATAGCCATCATTAGATTCATCATTAGAAGATGACGCACTCTCTGTGCCAGCGTCGGGACTTGTTTGCGCCGTGCCGTCGGTCTCTTCGATTGTACAGATGAGATCACCAATTTGAAGGACATCATCGTCTTTTGCAACTTGTTTAAGAATTCCAGTCGCCTCGGCAGGTAGTTCAAAAGTTGCTTTATCCGAGTCAACTTCGGCAATTACTTCGTCTAACTCAACAAAACTGCCGTCTTCTTTAGACCAGGAAGCCAAGGTAACTTCGGTAATTGATTCACCAACTTCGGGCACGCGCATTTCAACAGTTTTCCCTGTCTTTTTTGCCTCGCCCGATGCCGCCGGTTTTTCTTCTGTTTTAGAACCTCCATCTCCAGACGGCTCAGACTTTGCCTGAGCATCTATTTCACAGATAACCGCGCCGATTTCTAGCGTATCTCCTTCTTGAGCAATTATTTTTAACGTTCCTTCAACCTCTGCAGGTAGTTCGAAGGTAGCTTTTTCCGATTCCAGCTCACATAAGACTTCATCCATGGAGACATGGTCGCCATCTTTTTTTTGCCATACGGCTAAGGTTACTTCGGTTATCGATTCACCGACCTCTGGAACAACAATTTTTAAACTCATAATATCTAATCTAAGATTTCAAATGCGGTTTCTACTATTTCTTTTTGTTCGTATTCGTGCTGCTTATGGTATCCTGTTGCAGGCGACGAGCCGCGCTTACGCGCAATTAAGTGGAGGTTCTTTGCATAAATACTCTGCACAAACCACCAATATCCCATGTTCGCAGGCTCTTCCTGAACCCACACATAATCTGCATCAGGATATTTATCCAAGACATCATCTAACTGAATATCCGGGAATGGATAAAGTTGTTCAATGCGAACAATGGCTATATCCTTTCTTTTATGTTCGGTTCTATAATTACTAAGGTCGTAGTAAATTTTCCCAGAGCAGATGAGCACCTTCTTAACTTTATTGGTTGTGGCATAACTATCTGGTATTAGCTCACGGAACGACCCTTTAGTAAACTCAGACAGCGGTGAAATTACTTGAGGGTGCCTTAGTAAACTTTTCGGAGACATTACGATTAATGGCTTCCGGAAAGGCCATGCTAACTGTCTGCGTATTAAATGGAAGAAGTTAGACGGTTCAGTTACGTTGGCAACAATAATATTAAAGTCAGCCGCTAATTGTAGGTAGCGCTCAGGTCGGGCATTCGAATGCTCTGGTCCCTGACCCTCATAGCCATGAGGTAGAAGCATTATCAGGCCACTCATCCTCATCCATTTAGTTTCGATTGCAGCAATAAACTGATCGAACATTACTTGAGCACCATTAGCAAAATCGCCAAACTGAGCTTCCCAAATCACAAGTGCATTAGGGTTGGCCATTGAATAGCCAAATTCAAAACCAAGAACGCCAAACTCAGATAAGAGCGAGTTATAGATCATAAACCGCTCCTGTTTCTCTTGAATATGATTTAAAGAATTATGGCTGGCATTTGTATTGGCATCACGCAGCACAGAATGACGATGTGAAAAGGTTCCTCTCTGAATATCCTGGCCAGACATCCGAACAGGTTTGTTTTCTAAAAGTAGTGAGCCATAGGCAAGAAGCTCTGCTGAAGCCCAGTTAAGTTCTTTGTTTTTGAAGAACATCTCTTCTCGCTGCTTGATCTGCTTTTCAATTTGTTTGATTGGCTTAAAGCCATCAGGTACAGCTATTAATGCTTTACCTACTTTGTCAATTACAGATTGTTTAATTCCTGTTTCAGGAGATCGATCGAAATCTGCAGGATTAGACCTGCGTAAAGATTGCCACTGTTTTTCCAGAGGTTGGAATACATAAGGGAGTGGCTTTTGCTTCACTAAGTTCAAGCGATCTTGCAAGAGACTTCGAAACTCCTTGTCCATCCCTTTTGCCAAATCGGCATCTACTTCATTCCTTGAAATAAGACGCTGGTTATAGATTTCTCTTGGGTTAGCGTGCTTAGATATAATGTTATACAATGAGGGTTGAGTGAACTTTGGTTCATCGCTTTCATTATGCCCATGGCGTCGATAACAGACCATATCAATAAAGATGTCGCGATTGAACTTCTGTCTGAACTCTGCTGCCAGCTTCATGCAGTACACCACGGCCTCGGGGTTATCGCCATTAACATGGAGTACTGGTGCATCAATAATTTTAGCAACATCGGTGCAATAAATGCTCGATCGAGCATCATCGAAATCTGTCGTAAAACCAATTTGATTATTAATTACAAAATGGATGGTGCCACCCGTATAGTAACCAGCTAATTTCGACATCTGTGCAACTTCGTACACAATGCCTTGGCCAGCCAATGCGGCATCGCCATGAATTAGAATTGGTAAAATCTTATCGAAGTCGTTATCGTAAAGCGCGTCGGCTTTTGCACGAACAAAGCCTTCGACTACCGGATTAACAGCCTCCAAATGCGAGGGATTCGGTGCGAGTTTTAGATTGACTTCTCTGCCGGATGGTGTTTTAACAATACTTGAATACCCCATATGGTATTTCACATCACCATCGCCCATAGTTTCTTCGGGCATCGATCCCTCGAACTCATTAAAAATCTGCTCATAGGTCTTACCCATTATATTGGTAAGAACATTTAAGCGGCCACGGTGTGCCATTCCTATTACCACCTCCTCTACACCTAAGTCTGCACTGCGATTAATAACGGTGTCCAGGGCCGGGATAGTAGTTTCGCCGCCTTCGAGTGAAAAGCGTTTTTGACCAATGTATTTTGTATGAAGAAAATTCTCGAAGACTACCGCTTCATTAAGTTTGCTAAGAATTCGTTGTTTCTCTTCTTTTTCCAGATTGAACTCAAGTACTTCTCGCTCCAGTTTGTCGCGGAACCAGGAAAGCACCTCAGGCTCTCGAATATACATGTATTCAAACCCAACTGTACTCGAGTATATTTTTTTAAGGGAGTCTAAAATTTTTCGCAGTGAAGCTTTGCCTATTCCAATCACGGCACCCACTTCAAACTCGGTATCCATATCGGCCTCAGAGAGTCCGTGATCTTCAATACTTAAAAGCGCTTTATGATCACGTCGTTTTCGAACCGGGTTGGTATTCGATTCTAAATGACCTCGTGTACGGTAGGCGTGTATGAGGTTTCTTACTTTAGTTTCTTTAGGCGAGAGCGATGAATCGTCTAGTGGTGCAGCAGGTGCCTCACCATACTTCTGAAGAGAAAACTCGAAGCCTTCAAAAAAACGTTGCCAACTTTCATCGACATTACCGGGATCTTCTTTATACGATTGATAGAGCTCGTCGATATAATTACCGTGGGCATTGGCGATATAGGAATACTTATCCATAGTATAGCTTTATTAATATTTACCCAAAACTACAAAACGTTAATGATTTTAAATAACTGGATATGCGATTATGCAATTATTAACAAAAATACAGAGGGAAAGTTACTATGATGAATGAACACAGTGCAGGGTTAAAGTATAAATACGCTTAATAGTTGTGCTAACCCCTTGGTTATTAATGAAATTCTTTATCTTTGCACCTCATTTTAAAAGAATGCGGACGTGTTCCGCACGAGACTAACAAAAAAATATGGCAGTTAGAATTAGATTGTTCCGAAGAGGACGAAAGAAAATGGCGATGTACGACATAGTTGTAGCAGATGCCAGAGCACCACGAGATGGTCGATTTATTGAGAAGTTAGGTAATTATAATCCTAACACAGACCCAGCAACGATTGATTTGAATACAGATCGTGCATTTGACTGGGTAATGGATGGCGCGCAGCCATCGGATACCGCCCGAAATATTCTATCACGTAAAGGAGTAATGCTACGTAAGCATCTTCAAGTTGGTGTGAATAAAGGAGCTATTACACAAGAAGAGGCCGACAAGCGTTATGCTGAATGGTTGACTACTAAGGAAGGCAAAGAAAGCACTATCGCTGATAACATTGCGAAAGCAAAAGCAGCAGATGCTAAAGAGCGCCTTGCAGCTGAAACTAAGGTTAAAGAAGCAAGAGCAGAAGCATTGGCTAAGAAGCAGTCGGAGATGTTAGCAGCTGCCGAAGCCGCAGAAGCTGCAGCGAAAGCTGAAGAAGCTGGCGACGAAGCAGAGGAAGTAACTGAAGAAGCCCCAGTGGCAGAAGCAGCTCCTGAAGCAGAAGCTAAAGAAGAGCCAGCAGCTGAAGAAAAAGTAGAAGCAGCTCCTGAAGCAGAGGCTAAAGAAGAGCCTGTACCTGAAGAGAAGAAAGAGGAAGCTCCTAAAGCAGAAGCTAAGGAAGAGCCTGCAGCTGAAGAGAAGAAGGAGGAAGCTCCTAAAGCAGAAGCTAAGGAAGAGCCTGCAGCTGAGGAGAAGAAAGAAGAAGCTCCTAAAGCAGAGGCTAAAGAGGAGACTCCAGCCGCTGAAGAAGCACCTGCAGAGGAAGAGAAGAAAAAAGAGGAGTAAGATGTTACCCGCATGAATATAGATTCATGTTATCAATTAGGGTACATCATTAAACCTCATGGCTTAAATGGTGATGTCAGCATTTTTATCGATGCCGACGAACCTGAAGCTTATAGAAATTTGGAATCAGTATTTATCGAACAAGATAAGGTGCTGATTCCTTTTTTTGTTACCAAGCTGAAACTTTCAGGACAAAAGGCTATTCTAAAACTAGAGGAGTCTACTTCAATAGACGATGCTGCCGCATTAAAAGGCTCGAAATTGTATCTCCCGTTATCGAGTTTACCCGACTTATCTGATGATCAGTTTTACTTCCATGAGATAATTGGCTATAGTATTATCGACGAAATTGCCGGTGACCTAGGCGAAGTAGCAACCGTTTATGATGTTGGGCCACAAGACCTTTTGGCTTTTCATTACAAAGGCGAAGAGATATTATTGCCGATCAACGATAATACCATCCTGTCAGTAGATAAAAAGGAACGTTGCCTGAAAGTAGCCGTGCCGGATGGTCTTCTTGATATTTACCTAAGCAAAAACGACGATGAGGATTGATATTATCACGGTGTTACCCAAGCTATTGCAGGGCCCATTTGATGATTCCATCCTTAAAAGGGCTCGTGATAAAGGCTTAATTGAGGTAAATATTCATAATCTACGCGATTATGCTACGAATAAACAAAAGCAAGTGGATGATTATGCTTTTGGAGGAGGTGCCGGAATGGTACTCATGATCGAACCTATTGACCGATGTATTTCAGCACTAAAAAAAGAGCGGAGGTACGACGAGGTTATCTATATGAGTCCTGATGGCGAACTATTTGATCAGCCGATGGCGAATGCATTATCTACGATGGACAATCTTATTTTGCTTGCTGGCCATTATAAGGGAATCGATGAGAGGGTCCGCCATCACCTAATTACCAAGGAAATAAGTATTGGAAATTTCGTATTAACCGGCGGAGAGTTGCCAGCTGCCATTATTACGGATGCTATCGCTCGCCTTATTCCCGGAGTTATTTCCGACGAAACCTCGGCGTTAACAGACTCATTTCAGGATGGACTCGTCTCTGCACCGGTGTATACGCGCCCAGCAGAATATAATGGCTGGCAAGTTCCAGAAATCCTTAGATCTGGAAATGAAAAGCTGATAAATGAGTGGCGCTTTGAACAAGCGGTTGAGCGTACGAAAGAGCGAAGACCGGATATGTTGAGGGATTAAAACGTAAATTACTCTTACGTCATCCTGCCTTCAATTAGTCTTTCGTCCAGATTCTTGTATTCAAATTCATTTCGTGAATAAGAGTTTCTATGATACTGAAATTTCGATTCATACGTTCAATGTCTTCGAAGCGAACCCCAGAGCTAAATACTCTCGGCTCAAATAAATCCTTACTGATCATAATCGCGAAGTAAAGGCGACTTCCAATAAAAGAGAAATACACCTTTTTTCCGTAAACGTCTACAATGCGAATCATAGCCTCCATTATGGCCGGTGTAAGAATGTACCGCGCTTCTATTTGGTCTGTGCCATAGACTACAAATAGTTTTTCGAATTCGACATTCTCCATCTTAACGAGCTCTCTACTTCCGCTACCCCACGACTGAAGCTTTTTACCAAAACTGCCAAATAACTTCTCTGCAGTATCCGGGAGCACCAGTGTTTCTCCTTTAATTTCTTTATTGAAATCTAGGTGCACAAAGAGGCCCTTAAAAATAGTATGCCAGGTTGTTTTCTTTCTACCCTTACTATCGGTGCTCTCAGTTTTATATTCGGTGTGTAATTCAGAGATCCGAAAATCTGTCTTTTCCATTGCCCCAGTTACTAAGTCGTCTCCCTTGTAACGATCGTGCCTCTTGGTAAATAACTTGCTACTATAATACTCTTCCGGGGCAATGTAGCCATCGGGACTATATGACCAGTCGGGATTAATAAGCCTAACAATTGACCTAACTACATTTTCTTTGAAAGCATGCCTGTATTGCCCCTTTTCTTTGCTAAAGAGGACCACAAAAATAATAACACCGATCACACAGGCGATGCCAATGTAAAGAAGGAAGCCAAATCCATCTTGCTCCGTAAAAACAAAGCAAGCTATGGCCGCTAAAACCAGGAGTCCCATAAGAATCGTCTTGTTTCTCACCTTGATTCTCATTTCCTCCAGAGAAGCCAGCTTTTCCTTTAGATCATTATCGTATAATGCCCTTAATTCTTCATTCGATTTCATAGGGATAGATTCTTTTAAGAGAGGTTTCTATTTTCAGGCGATGTTACGCTGTCTTTAGCTATTAAAAAGATCCTTCGCATTGATGTTTTCTCTTTCTATCTCCGGAATTTCGAACACATTCTTAACACTTAGCTTCATTATTCCGGCCATAATATTACTCGGAAACGTTTCAACACCATTATTAAAACTTGTTACCGCCGCGTTATATGCCCTTCTTGCCGCTGAAATTTGAGACTCCACCTCATTCATAGTTCGTTGCAGATTAATGAAATTTTCATTGGCTTTTAGATCAGGGTAATTCTCAACGGCAACCATAATTCCTTTTACCGATTGCGTAATCTGATTATCGACGGCCACCTTTTCTTCGTTACTAAGCGAGCCATCTATAGCCTTACTTCTTAACTCGGTTACTTTGGTGAGCAGCTCTTTCTCATGGGTCATGTACTGCTTAACAGTGGCAATTAGATTTGGAATTAGGTCATACCTCTTTTTCAATTGAACATCGATTCCTCCAAAAGCATTTTCTACATCATTCTTTTTCCGAATTAATCCATTGTACATCGACATTAGAATCAATGCTATCAGAACTACAACGACAATGGCAACAATCATGGGGGTGCTCATAATTAAATTTTTTTAGGTTGACAGAAGATTTCGGGCAATTTAAAGAAAAATACCTGTATCTCAAATGGAATGATGGACACAACACACCGATGCCCGAATCTTTTTTCCTGGCAATTACTTAAGAGAAAAAGAAGTAACAAATAATGATCTCAAATTCGGCTTTTTCAGAAGGTTCTTCATAATATTAATGTGAAAATCATCTTAGTTCACGTACTCAGCTGTTTAGAAGGGTGTTTTTATATGCAAATAATGGCTGCAACTATCTTGTTATATTAAAATTCTCGTATATTTGCAGTCCGAAAATTCGGAAGAGTATAAAAAGACCATTAATTGTCGATAAATCATGAGTGATTTAATCAAAGTAATAGAAGAAGAGGCTAACGAAGCGAGGCAAAATATTCCTGATTTCAAAGCAGGTGACAATATCACTGTCCATTATAGAATTAAGGAAGGTAGTAAAGAGCGTATCCAGCTTTTTCAAGGAACTGTATTACAGCGCCGAAATCCAGGTACAAATGGAGAGACCTTCACTGTAAGAAAAGTTTCTAATGGTATTGGCATAGAGCGGGTGTTTCCACTACTCTCACCAAATATTGATAAAATTGAAATAACTCGTAGAGGTAAAGTTCGCCAAGCGAGATTATATTATTTGCGAGGCCGTCAAGGTAAAGCCGCACGAATCAAAGAGCGTAAATAGTTTTTTTACGTTCGAACAAAGAAACCAGCTCAATCATTTGAGTTGGTTTTTTTATTTTATCTTTGTCACCCACATTTATTCATGCGAATATGGCTTGGTTTACAAGAAAAGATAAAGGGATTCAAACGCCCACAGAAGCAAAGAAGGAAGCGCCCGATGGTTTATGGTATAAAACTCCATCCGGAAAGATTATTCATACCCGAGAGCTTAAGAATAACCGTTATGTAAGCCCAGAAGATGGCTACCATGTTCGGATTGGTTCGAAAGAGTATTTTGAGATCCTTTTCGACAATAATAAGTTCGAAGAACTTGATGCCAATGTCTCCTCGGCTGACCCCTATGAGTTTGTTGACTCTAAACCCTACAAAGACCGGCTAGTGGCCACAATGGCCAAAACAAAACTTACCGACGCCATTAGAACGGGAGCTGGTAAAATGAATGGGCTGGATATAACTATTTCCTGTATGGATTTTGCCTTTATTGGTGGTTCGATGGGATCTGTTGTGGGAGAAAAAATATCGCGTGCAATAGATTATGCGATCAAGCATAAAACTCCGCTGATGATTATCTCTAAATCGGGTGGTGCACGAATGATGGAATCGAGTCTATCATTAATGCAATTAGGGAAAATCTCGGCTAAGCTTACCCTGCTTTCTGATGCCAAACTGCCATATATCTCCTTGCTTACCGACCCGACGACAGGTGGGGTAACTGCATCTTATGCCATGGTAGGGGATTTTAATATTGCCGAACCCGGCGCTTTAATCGGTTTTGCAGGCCCTAGGGTAATTCGCGAAACAATTGGTAAGGATTTACCGAAGGGTTTCCAGAAATCAGAATTTGTGTTAGATCATGGATTCCTGGATTTTATTGTTGACCGTAGAGATTTAAAAGATAGACTTACTACGCTCCTAAAAATGCTAGCGAATAAAAACTAGCGGGAGAATATTTATTCCGGCAGCGCATAACCAGTATATTCTGTTAATTTTACCGAATGCGTCTGCTGAATCATCCGGTTTTATGTAATTACTACCTCACTTATCGCTGTAATGCGAAGTGTGGGTTTTGTGATATCTGGGAACAGCCATCGCCTTACGTTAACCTCGATAATGTAAAATCAAATCTCCGGGATCTTAAAAAAATGGGTGTTAAGGTAATCGACTTTACGGGCGGAGAGCCTCTTTTACACCGTGAGTTGCCCGAAATTCTTAAGCTGGCCAAAGACTTTGGGTTTATTACAACTATTACCACGAACACCCTATTATATCCTAAGAAGGCAGAGTCGATAGCGGGGTTAGTAGATATGCTACATTTTTCTTTAGATGCGGCAAATGCTGCACAGCATGATGAAATGCGTGGTGTGAAGTGCTTTGATAGCGTTATGGAATCAATAAGCATAGCGAAAGAACTTGGCGAAAGACCCGATATTTTGTGTACAGTTTTTAATCATAATCTCGATCAGCTCGCCCCGATTTATAATAACATTAGCCTACCCAACGATTTAGTATTAATAATTAACCCAGCTTTTCAGTATAACGATGTAGAGGTTGGCGATAATTTTAGCAAAGAGCAGCTTAATGAAATAAGACAGTGGTCTAAGAAACCAATGGTCTATTTAAATGTGGCTTTTGTTGATTTAATTCTTGATGGAGGGAATAATACTGCAGATCCTGTTTGCAAGGCAGGCACGTCTACGGTAGTAATTTCACCTGAAAATAAATTAGTATCCCCCTGTTACCACCTTGGCAAGGAAAGTTTTCAAATAAATGATGACCTACTTGATTTGCATAAATCAGCAGAAGTTGGAGTCTCTTTAGCAGAGGCCGGACAGCTTCCGGAGTGTGAAGGATGTACCATCAACTGCTATATGCAACCTTCCTTTGCTGTTGAAATGAACAAGTATTTTTGGAAGTCACTACCGAGCACATTAAAATACAACAAAATTAAAGGTACCTGGATGCAACTAATTAAGTAGGAATTCGGTTTTCCATTTATAAAATCCTTGGGATAATTCAGCCATTAATGAATATATTTGTACCTCTTTAAATTAATGCCATATCACTCATGGGAGTAGTTATATTTTCATCAATTGTAGCATTTACAGTTATAATTTTATTATTGGTTCTCGTGCTATTATATGCACAGTCCAAATTGGTTCAGTCGGGAGATGTTAAAATCATTGTGAACAATGATTCTGAAAACCCGGTCATAACACCTGCAGGTTCTACCTTGCTATCTACATTATCTGCGCAAAAAATATTTTTGCCATCGGCTTGCGGTGGTGGAGGTACCTGTGCGATGTGTAAATGCGAAGTGGATTCCGGTGGAGGCAGCGTTTTGCCTACTGAGGTTGGACACCTGAGCCGTGAGGAGCAAAAATCTAACGTTCGTCTTGCCTGCCAGGTTAAGGTTAAAGAGGATATGGAAATCAAAGTTCCGGAAGAAATCTTTGGTATTAAGAAATGGGAGTGCGAAGTTATTTCGAACTATAACGTCGCCACCTTTATTAAAGCGTTTACGGTTAAATTACCGGAAGGCGAAACGCTCGATTTTCAAGCAGGAGGGTATATCCAGATTGATGTGCCGGAATGTACCGTTGATTATAAAGATATAGATATTAAGCCTGAGCCCGACGATCCTGAAGGGCCAGATAAGTTCAAAGAAGATTGGGATAACTTCAATCTCTGGGACTTAAAAATGAAGAATGATGAAGAAATCTTCAGAGCCTACTCAATGGCGAATCATCCTGCAGAGGGAAACATCATTATGCTTACGATTCGTATCGCAACTCCACCATGGGACAGAGCAAAGAATAAATGGATGGATGTAAATCCTGGTATTTGTTCCTCTTTTGTTTTCTCGAGAAAGGTTGGTGATAAAGTAACAATTTCGGGCCCTTATGGTGAGTTCTTTATTAAAGAAACCGATGCTGAAATGATTTATATCGGGGGTGGTGCTGGAATGGCTCCAATGCGTTCACACCTTTTCCACCTGTTCCATACGCTTAAAACCGACCGAAAGGTAACGTATTGGTATGGCGGTAGATCTAAGCGAGAACTTTTCTATCTAGATGATTTTCAGCAGATAGAAAAAGAATTTCCAAACTTCAAATTCTTTGTTGTACTCTCTGATCCATTACCGGAAGATAACTGGGTCGAGAAAAAAGATATGGATGACCCTGAAGGTGATGGATTCCTGGGCTTTGTTCATAATGCAGTTATCGAACATCAGCTTAAGAAACATGATTCACCAGAAGATATCGAATTCTATTTCTGTGGACCACCACTTATGAACGCTGCGGTAATCAAGATGACTGATGATTGGGGGATCCCACCTGAAAACGTGGCATTCGACGATTTTGGAGGATAATCAACAATCTTCTTCTAAATTTTCTTAAAGCTATTTTCTCCGTTCTTTTGAGCAGTGTAAAATCTGTCTTAAATTACAGATCAAAATAGCTCGATGGATCTTAACCTATTCTTTTCTCCTGTTGACGAAGCCTTATTCGATGATATAAAATCGGTCAGTGCCTTTGCTAAAAGCATTAATATTAATTCGGGTAAAATGCCCGATCTCCGTGAGCATGATGTGGCGATCGTTGGAATAAAAGAAAATCGGGGCCATAAAGACGCTAAAGGTATTCCTACGGCACCTGATGAGATTCGAAAAAAACTTTATCGGCTTAAAAGGGGCACTGGAACTTATAAGATAGTGGACTTAGGAGACCTCGACAATGGCGTTGATTTGGATGAGACCTATGGCCGATTAAAAGAAGTCTGCGAGTATTTAATAGGAAGGGAGATCCTGCCAGTTATTATTGGTGGAACTCATGATATTTCTCTGGGGCAATTTTATAGCTATCAGGGCTTAAATAAGCTTATTAGTGTCCTTAATGTTGATGCGCTCCTCGACTTAGAAGAAACGGGTGAGCCCAACGAAAGGCATCTCCATAAAATGCTGGTTCATGAGCCAAACTATCTCTTTAACTATAGTCATCTTGCCTATCAATCTTATTTAATCGAGTCTTCTTCGATCGAGGTACTTGATCGGCTTTACTTTGAATCCTATCGCGTTGGCTTGCTGCGGAAAGTAATAGAGGAAATGGAGCCGGTTGTTCGCGAAGCGGATATGGTTTCATTTGATATCAGTTCCATTAAGTCGTCTGATGCACCAGGCAGCAGTAATGCTCAACCCTTCGGACTTACCGGAGAAGAAGCCTGCCAAATCACTTGGTATGCTGGCTTAAACAGTAAGCTGAGCAGTATCGGATTTTATGAGTATAATCCGGATTTTGATGATGAGAAAAAGAAAACTGCTGCTGTTGTAGCCACTATGGTGTGGTATTTTATTGAAGGCTTTTATCATAGGAAGGACGATGGTGGCTTTACTTCGAACGATTACCTTAAATATGTGGTTGATATGCCCGGCACCCAGCCTGCTACAATTGTATTCTATAAGAGTAAGCTCAGCGACAAATGGTGGCTCGAGGTTCCCTCAGAAAAAACGGTTTCCATCTTTGGTCGCAACTCTTTGGTGCCTTGTTCATATGCAGATTTTCAGACGGCGAATAGCGGCGAGGTCCCCGATAGGTTTATCAACGTAATGGCGAGATTGTCATCATAAGGAACTAATAGTTTTCTTATTCGTTCTATTTAATAAATACCACCATGAGATTAGCAGGTACATTATTCATATCGATTTTTTTTATTGTGGGATGTGCTCCCAAGGAACAGTCATCAGAAGATATTATTACCAACACTATTTCTGCCTATGGCGGCGAAAAAGTTTTCAATAGTCTTATTGAATTCGATTTTAGAGACAAGCATTACAGTGCAAAATATCATAACTATCGCTTTTCTTTAAAACGAATATTCTCCGATTCTACGGGTAATATCATCGATGAACTTAATAATGATGGCTTTAAACGACTTAGAAATGATAGCCTAATTACCTTAGACGAAGAATGGACTGGAAAGTACTCCAGATCTGTTAACTCAGTAATTTACTTCTTTAGAATCCCCTTCGTACTGAAAGACGAAGCGGTACAACCAGAGCTAATTGGAACTACGGAGCTCAATGGCAAATCGTATTACAAAATTCGGGTTTCATTCACCGAAGAGGGAGGCGGTGAAGATTTCGACGATACCTTTGTTTATTGGATCAATAAAGACACCTATTACATCGACTATTTAGCCTATTCCTACAGCACCGATGGTGGTGGCAAACGATTTCGAGAGGCTATTAACCCTCGAGAAATAAATGGTTTTAGAGCGGTAGACTATATCAATTTCGAACCAAAGGATCTGGCCATAGCGATTGAAGAATACGATACCTATTATCTTGATGGTGGCATGAATGAGCTCTCAAGAATAATTAATGAGAATGTGTCTGTTGAATATCTGGATTAATCGTTAAATATTAGATTGCTCGATTGGTAATGCCTTATTTTGCAGGATGAAGATTAGACTTCTGTTCCTTTTTTTAATCGTATCCTTACTGGGCTGTGCCGATAGATCAGAGCAAAGTTTTCAGCCCTATGAATGTTCGGATACGCCATTAAAATATGCCGGTGGTTTTGCGGTAAAAAAGGCTGCGGGATTCTACCTGATAGAAATTTTGCAACCTTATAAAGGTGCGGAAGATACCATAAGGTATGTATTCTACGATAGGCATTCAGAGAAGCCGGTCATTGAGGCGGACGCTTTTGTTCAGATTCCTGTTGAGACTGTCGTAACAACCTCTACAACACATATCCCGCTGCTCGATTACTTAGAGGAGTCGGATAAACTTGTAGGATTTCCAACCCTCGATTATATATCTTCTGAATTAATGCGCGAGCGGATCGATAGTGGTTTTGTACGGGAGTTGGGAGTAGACGAAGCCTTGAATCTGGAAGCTCTTATTGAGCTCGGCCCAGATGCTGTTATGGCCTATAGCCTTCATGGCGACCTTGGTCAGTTCGCATTGATTCAAGAAGCGGGAATACCTGTAATTATTAATGCAGAATATCTTGAACGGCACCCTTTGGGGCGCGCAGAATGGATAAAACTTGCCGGACTACTATTCGATAAACAGAAACAGGCAGATTCAGTATTTAACGCTATTGAAAGCCAATACCTGGCAACGAAGAACCTAATCCTGGAACAAGAACCTGCACCTACAGCTCTCTCGGGAGTAGTCTATGGCGATTCCTGGTATTTACCGGGAGGGAAGAATTATGCGTCAACATTGTTGAGGGACGCTGGCTTTAGCTTCTTCTGGGAAGATGACACCACTTCAGCATTTTTACCCGTTAGTTTCGAGGTTGTATTTGATAGTGCTAAAGACGCTAAATATTGGATTGGCGTGGCTTCCTTCCAGTCACTCGACGAAGTTGAGGCTGCGGATAGTCGCTACACCAGATTTTCGGCGTATAAGAAACAGCAAGTTTATTCTTACAATAAACGGATAGGTGCGAAAGGGGGAAGTGAATTTTTAGAATTGGGCTACCTCAGACCCGATATAATTCTGAAAGATCTAGTGAAGATTGGACATCCCGATCTACTGCCAGAACATGACTTATTTTTTCATTTTAAGTTACCTTAGTTCTGATAATGCCTCAGCGAAAGTCATATACAAAATCCTGGCTAGCATTGGCGCTAGGTCTCGGTGTGTTCTTCCTATTAGATTTAAGCTTTGGGAGTGTAAATATTCCCTTAACACACACCTTGAAAATAATCCTCGGTCAAGAAACCGATAACGAATCATGGCGCCAAATAATAATGCTTTTCAGGTTGCCGAGAGTTCTAACTGCTATTGGGGTTGGTGCCGGCTTGGCCGTGAGTGGCTTGCTAATGCAAACGCTATTCCGTAACCCTTTGGCTGGGCCGTTTGTCTTAGGCATCAGCTCTGGAGCAAGTCTTGGTGTTGCACTTATTGTCCTGGCAGGATCGGTACTGCCTTGGGGCATTCTAGCAGGGAAGATTAGTATACTTTTAGCATCTGGCCTTGGTGCTGCTAGTATTTTATTCGTGATAATTATACTATCGCGCAATATTACGGATAGCGCAACACTGCTTATCATTGGCCTGATGTTCGGTAGTATATCCGGAGCAATCGTAAGCGTACTACAGTTTTATAGCCAGGCAGAATCCTTACAGTCGTACGTTGTGTGGACATTTGGTAATCTTGGGAATGTACGGTGGAACGATATGCCAATTTTTGGAGGCTTCCTCATATTAGGATTGTTTACGGCTTTTCTAGTTCATAAACCATTAAACACACTCATGCTGGGTGAGCGACAAGCGATAGGTATAGGTGTTAATATTAAACGTACGCGCTTTTTGGTTTTACTCGCAACCAGTATTTTAGCGGGGTCTATTACTGCCTATTGCGGTCCTATTGCTTTCATTGGGTTAGCAGTGCCCCATCTAACACGCGTTTTATTTGCTACATCAGATCATAAAGTTCTAATCCCTTCAGTCGCAATTTCCGGCGCTTTGTTAATGGTGTTATGTGATTTTGTTGCCCAAATGCCGGGCTCAGCGCATGTTTTGCCAATTAATGCGGTTACGGCAATATTAGGTGGGCCAGTGGTAATTTGGGTGATTGTGAGAAAAAGAACACTGGGAAAATCATTCTAAATTAGCTCTCCCTATCATTTTGTAAGTGGAAAAGCGAAAATTACATTAATTTTGCAGCTCGAATTTAACACGATATTGAAATAGAGATAATTTATTATGGCTCATAATCTATTAAAAGGAAAAAGGGGAATCATATTTGGCGCACTAGATGAGAATTCTATTGCCTGGAAAACAGCGGAAAAAGTTTTTGAGGAAGGTGGCCGATTTGTATTAACCAATGCACCCATTGCCATGCGAATGGGTAAGATTAATGAGCTTGCCGCTAAAACGAAATCAGAAATCATTCCTGCAGATGCTACATCGTTGGAAGATTTAGAAAATCTGATCAGTAAATCAGTAGAGATATTGGGTGGCCCGCTAGATTTTATTCTTCATTCTATTGGCATGAGCCCTAATGTTAGGAAGGGAAAAGATTATGGTGATCTAAATTATGAGTGGATGTTGAAAACCCTCGATGTATCTGCTATATCCTTCCATAAAGTAATGCAGGTAGCCGAAAAGCAAAATGCTATGAATGAGTGGGGCTCTATAATGGCTTTATCTTATATAGCAGCACAACGAACCTATCCCGGATATTCTGATATGGCACAGGCAAAATCGATGCTTGAATCTATTGCCCGAAGTTATGGCACCCGGTTTGCCAAGCTAAAGAAGGTTAGAGTGAATACCATTTCTCAATCTCCTACTCCTACCACAGCGGGTAGCGGTGTTGGAGGGTTTAACGTATTTATCGATTTTGCCGAAAAAATGTCGCCACTGGGTAATGCTACAGCGGAAGAATGTGCTAATTATATTGTAATGATGTTCTCGGATTTTACCCGTAAAGTAACCATGCAAAACCTAATGCACGATGGCGGGTTTAGTACTTCGGGCATTACCGATCAATTGGTAGATGCGCTTACTCCTGGAGAGGAGTAGATCGCATACATTAATTTTCAACTGAAAAAATGATAGTCTTTCCCAATGCTAAAATTAATGTTGGGCTCAATGTTGTTGAGAAACGTTCCGATGGCTATCATAATATAGAATCATGCTTTTTACCAATACCCTGGTACGACGCCTTGGAAATCGTTGAGGCTGAATCCTTAAGTTTTAGTTCGAGCGGCATTCCAATTCCGGGCAACACCAATATTGTGGTAGATGCTTTCAAGCTTATTCAGAAAGAATTTGATATTCCTGCCGTAGCTATCCATTTACATAAGAATATCCCTATCGGGGCTGGGCTTGGCGGCGGATCTAGCGATGCCGCATTCATGCTCAAAATGCTCAATACTAAGTTCAAATTAGCCCTAAGCGATGGCGAACTCGAACAATATGCAGCCCAGTTGGGTAGCGATTGCCCGTTCTTTATCGAAAACAAGACCAAATTCGTGGAAGGTACCGGGAATAAGTTTTCTAAGATTAGGGTAAATTTAAACAACTATTATATTGCTGTTATTTATCCTGAGATCCATGTTAGCACACAACAGGCTTACGCAGGTCTTATTCCGCAAAAAGCCGCTAATGATCTAAAGAAAACTCTGGAAGATACCCCTGTTACCGCATGGCAAGGTCTGGTGAAAAACGATTTTGAGCAAACGGCATTAGCCGAAGTCTTAGCCGTTAAGGAAAAGCTGCTGAAGGATGGAGCTGTTTATGCAAGCATGTCGGGCAGTGGCTCTGCCGTATATGGCTTGTTCGAAGAAAAGCCTTCACTCACAAACTTTAGTGAAATATCGATCATAAAAAAACTCTGATCACCTTACGATAATCAGAGTTTCTAAGCATACTTGTATGCTTAAGCTTTTTTAGAACTTGGCTTTTTCTTGCCTTTAAGTTTGAAACTTAGCTCATCACTCTTCCCATCATGATCAGCTACAAGTGTGCCTCCTTCAGATAAATCTCCTTTAAGGATTTCTTCTGCAATTGGGTCTTCTAGATATTTTTGAATAGCTCTATTTAGGGGTCTTGCTCCATATTGTGGATCATACCCTTTTTCAGAAATGAAATCTTTGGCTTTGCTCGTAATTTCAATTTTAAAACCAATCTCTTCTACTCGAACGAGTAGATCCGATAAGGAAATATCAATAATCTTATGAATATCTTCTCGCTTAAGAGAGTTGAAGACAATTACATCATCAAGTCGATTGAGGAATTCAGGGCTAAATGCCTTCTTCAATGACTTCTTAATCGTAGACTTCATTTCTTCATCCTCGCTTTTCGCTTTAGCACTGGTTACAAAACCAATACCAGAACCAAAATCCTTAAGGTCACGAACTCCAATATTTGAAGTCATGATGATTATCGTGTTTCTAAAATCAACTTTGCGTCCAAGTCCATCTGTGAGTATACCATCATCCAGCACTTGTAGCAGGATATTGAAAACATCTGGATGCGCTTTTTCAATTTCATCAAGCAATACAACGCTATAAGGCTTTCTACGAACTTTTTCTGTAAGCTGACCGCCTTCTTCATATCCTACATAGCCAGGAGGCGCTCCTACGAGTCTGGATACCGAGAATTTCTCCATATACTCACTCATATCAATCCGAATAAGGTTATCAGCTTTATCGAATAAATAAGAAGCAAGCACTTTGGCTAGTTCGGTTTTACCTACTCCTGTTGGGCCGAGGAAAATAAATGAACCAATTGGTTTCTTAGGGTCTTTAAGTCCTACACGGGTCCGCTGGATTGCTTTGGTGAGCTTGGTTATTGCTTCATTTTGTCCAATAACTTTATCACTAAGCTCCTTATTCATTTCAAGCAGCTTATTGCTTTCTTTTTGTGCAATCCTGTTGGCCGGAACGCCCGTCATCATTGCTATAATTTCTGCAATATTATCTTCGGTTACGGTATACCTTGTTTTGCTGGTTTCCTCTTCCCATGCTACTTTTTCCTCCTCTAGTCGTTCTTTTAATTTCTTCTCATCGTCACGAAGTTTAGCAGCCTCTTCATACTTCTGGCTCTTCACAACTTGATTCTTCTCTTTCTTAACCTCTTCTATAGCCTCCTCGAGCTTTACAATACTATCGGGCACGTGAATATTGTTAATATGCACTTTGGCACCTGCCTCGTCAAGCACATCAATGGCTTTATCGGGCAAGTAGCGATCGCTTATATAACGATCCGATAATTTCACGCAGGCCTCGATAGCCTCCTTGGTATAGGTTACATGATGGTGTTCCTCGTATTTATCTTTGATATTCTCAAGAATCTCAAAGGTTTCTTCCGGAGATGTTGCATCGACCATTACCATTTGGAATCGTCTTGCTAGTGCACCGTCTTTTTCAATATACTGTCGGTATTCATCTAAAGTTGTTGCTCCGATACATTGTATTTCACCTCGAGCAAGGGCAGGTTTAAACATATTGGAGGCATCTAAAGATCCAGATGCACCACCTGCACCAACGATTGTATGGAGCTCATCGATAAATAAAATTACCTCAGGAGCTTTTTCCAATTCATTCATTACCGCTTTCATTCTTTCCTCGAACTGGCCACGATATTTCGTTCCAGCCACTAAGGATGCGAGATCGAGTGTTACGACACGCTTACCAAAAAGTATCCGAGAAACCTTTTTTTGCGATATGCGCAAGGCAAGACCTTCGGCAATTGCGGTTTTACCCACTCCAGGTTCACCAATTAGAATTGGGTTATTCTTTTTACGTCGGGATAGTATTTGTGCAACCCGTTCAATTTCTTCTGTTCTACCTACGATTGGGTCCAGCTTTTGATCTTCGGCCATTTTGGTAAGATCTCTTCCAAAATTATCTAAGACCGGAGTACGCGATTTTTCGCCACCACGACCGGAAGCCTCTTTGCCCGAAGATGGGCCAGATCCAGAGGAACCACCAAACATTTTAGACGAATCGTCATCATCATCTTCAGTGTCTGATGCTGCCATTGGCTGATCAGTTTGATATTCAAGCATTTCTTTCACTACATCGTAGCTAACATCGTGCTTATCTAGAATCTTAGATCCCAGGTTGTTTTCATCCCTTAAAATCGACAAGAGCAAGTGCTCTGTGCCAATGAGTTGGCTTTTGAATATTTTCGCCTCCAGGTATGTGATTTTTAGAACTTTTTCACTTTGCCGTGTAAGCGGAATATTAGTTAGTTTTTTTACCTTATCGGTAGAAGTGCTTCGCGTAGCTTCCTCAATAGAGTCTCTCAATTCCTCCATAGAAATTCCGAGCTTTTTAAGTACCTCAATTGCGACCCCTTCTCCTTCACGAATCATACCGAGGAGCAAGTGCTCTGTGCCGATATAATCATGCCCTAATCGAAGGGCTTCTTCACGACTAAGCGATATGACTTCTTTTACTCTATTTGAAAATTTAGCTTCCATTAATTATAATCCTATCTATGTAAATCTAAGCGATTCTGTAATAAAACAACGAACTTATTAACCAAAAAACAATTTTAAGTTCGATTCTGTTCAATCTCCATACTTTCCACGATTAGCGTACCGGCTTGAGGACCTTCACAGAAAATTAAATCGATTATACTTAGTTCATAAGCAAACTTGTTGCCAAACACCTGCTGATATTTTTTTTGATGATAAGGAATCGGAAGTTGCTTCTTCGATTTCGGTGAAACAAGGGACCTGAAATCGTTTTCTACCGAATTATTAAGGTCTACGTATGCTGTGGTCGTTTTTGGCGATATGTCAAATTGCAGGAAATCAAGACATTGTGTCAGCAATTCTTCATTTAAATCGAAAAGATATTGGTGTTTTTTATGGTAGATCTCGAGGAAATCATTTGCATAATATTCGAAATATGGAGCTCTTCCGTAGGCAGCTTGCATCGTCCGCCAATGCTGATTGACCCATTTTTGCGAGTGATCAATTTTAACATCCTTGGCAGGGACTTTTTTTCTTGCACTCCGTATGGGAACGGAGAGGGTATTAATACCATTAGGACCAAGAACTCTGGCCCTATTTCGGTAGGTCTGTTTTACAAAATGCTCATGTTTATCGAGGTAGAGGTCGTCGTAACTAAGCAGTAAAGCAAAATAGGCTGGTTGGGGTAGGTATTGTAAATCAATTACTCTCATTTATATAAGAGGTCAACATCCCCTAGTCCCTCCCGTACCAATTCGATTTCATTATTGCCTAGATTCACCACAGTAGAAGGGGTAATGCCACTTAATCCACCGTCTATAACTACATCTACTCTTTTTTGGTAACGCTCAAAGATTACTTCAGCATCGGTGGTATATTCTATGATTTGGTCTTCATCTTTGATCGATGCCGAAATTATCGGATTCCCAAGTTCACTAACCAGTACTCGCGAAATGTTATTATTAGGAATTCGAATACCAACTGTTTTTTTGCTAATCCCTACAATTTTAGGTACCTCATGGCTAGCTTCGAGCAAAAACGTAAAGGGGCCGGGGAGGCATCTTTTTAGAATTTTAAATATATGGGTAGGAATAGGTTTTGTATACTGAGCTACCTGGGCTAAATCATTACAAATAAATGAAAGTTGTAGCTTGTTTGCCTTAAGACCTAGTACGTTAATAAGTTTTTCTATGCCTTTTTTATTATGTAAGTCGCAGCCAATGCCATAAACAGTATCGGTAGGATAAATGGCTAGCCCGCCTTTACGAAGTATTTCTACGGCATTGCCGATCTTTCTCATCTCTGGATTATCGGGGTGTATTCTTAGTAATTCTGCCATTTTTTGAAATTTACCAACACAATTAAGCTATTCATCTTTAAAACAATTGCATAATTTAGCAAATCTATTGTAGGTAGAAAGAAATTAAAGGCATTAATCGTAATTTTTAGTGAATGAAGCGGCGTAAGATTTTAATAGTTTTTATGGTAGTTTTTGCTGGGCTCCTCTCTACATTCTCGTTTTACTTTTACCAGATTATTCAGTCTCCTAACTTGCAAGTGGAAAAGTCGGCATATAGTTTCCTGATTCCACAAGGAGCAACATTTAGATCGGTGCAAGACACACTCTATAAATATGAGATAGTGAATGACATGATCTCATTTAGTTTTCTGGCGAAGCTCATGAATTATACCGAAGCCGTAAAACCGGGGTTGTATACGATAGCACCCAATATGACGAATATTCAGGCGGTTCGGTTATTACGAGCAGGGGATCAAAGTCCTTCGAAGATAACCTTTAGTCATGCCCGATTACTCGAAGATTTATATGAACCCGTAACACGCTATGTTGGCGTTACTCCTGTTGAATTCAGCGATGCGTTAGAACGATTTGTTTTAGATAACGTTCAAGGCTTCAATCAACAATATATTATTGGCATGTTTATTCCGAACACATACCAGGTTTACTACACTATAACAGCCGATGAATTAGTCAATAAAATTAATGAGGAATACCAACGTTTCTGGTCGCAGCAAAACCTTAACAAGGCACGGGACATTGGTCTTTCACCGTTTGAGGTGAGTGCTTTGGCCTCAATTGTTCAAGCCGAGGCAAAGATAGGTGAGGAGAGTGCCATAATTGCCGGTCTTTATCTCAATAGAATTAAACAGGGAATACCTTTACAAGCCGATCCCACCTTGGTTTTTGCAACAGGAGATTTCACCCTAAAGAGGGTATTAAACGAGCACAAACAAGTTGATTCGCCCTATAACACCTATAAATACAAGGGATTACCACCGGGGCCAATTAATATGCCGAGTATTCACTCCTTGAATGCAGTATTAAATTATACCCAGCACGATTATATCTTTATGTGTGCTAAAGAAGACTTTTCGGGGTACCATAACTTCACTGCCAGTTTGCGGGTTCATAACGAAAATGCCAGACGTTATCAAAAGGCGCTCTCAATAGAGCAACGTAAGGCACGACTACTTAACCAAAATTAAATGTACATTGCCGAAACCCAAATTCGTGTCCGCTATTCCGAGACCGACCAGATGCAGTACGTCTATTACGGAAATTACGCTACTTATTACGAAGTAGGAAGGGTAGAAGTGCTCCGCAAGTTGGGCATGAGCTATCGGAGCTTAGAGGAATCTGGGATAATGATGCCGGTACTGGAAACACACTCATATTACCATCGTCCCGCAAAATATGATGACCTTTTAACCATCAAAATAACTATTCCTAAGCTACCTTTGGTAAAGATTAAGTTTGATTACGAAATATTTCTTGATGACGGTGTTAAAATTCACTCAGGCGATACCACATTAGCGTTCATTGATATGAAAACAGGTAAACCGAGGAAAGCACCGGAAAGAATGATAGCGCTATTGGCTCCATTTTATAATGAAGGATAAAATTTTAAAAAAGCTCAGGCATAACCCAATCCTTGATAATGTTGTTCTTTTTTTAAAAAGCATTCGTTTTCGAGGAGGTAAAATATCGCTCTATTTTATTCTAAAAACATTTATTAAAAAGGTAAGCCAGGGCGAACTTCTGGAGCGGGCAAATGCGGTTGCTTTTAGTTTTACGGTGGCTATTTTTCCTGCTATCTTATTTCTCTTTACTCTAACACCCTATATTCATAAAGTAATACCAAGTGTAGATACTGCCGGCATCATGGCTTTTATGGGGCAGATTATGCCTCCAAACATGTATTCAGTTGTTGAGACAACTGTCTTTGATATTCTTAATCATTCAAGAGGAGATCTGTTAACTTTTGGTTTTGTTCTCTCCCTATTCCTAGCAACGAACGGCACGATGTCGCTAATGGCAGCTTTTAATAGCCGCTATAAAGTTTCACACAAAAGAAGCTACCTGAAAACAAGAATAGTAGCCACGTGGCTTACAGTGCTTTTAGCTTTTGTGGTTATCTCGGCTATAATTTTATTGGTGGTAGGAGAGATTGCGGTAACCTATGTTATTGATCACTCTCCCGTAGATATTTCTAACTTTACTATTTATGCTCTTTTGCTCACGCGCTTTGTGGTTCTCTTTGTGGTCTTTTGGATAGCAATTTCATCGCTTTACTATTTCGGGCCGGAGGTGCATAGCAACTGGTCTTTTTTCTCCTATGGTTCATTTATTGCCACAATTCTGAGCCTTGGGGCCTCGTACACTTTTTCGGCCTATCTGGCAAAATTTGGTACCTATAATAAGCTTTATGGTTCTATTGGTGTTATGATTGCCCTGATGGTGTGGATTATGATACTTTCTATTATTCTCCTGGTCTGTTATGAGCTGAATGCGGCAAATCATCATGCTACTCAGCTAACAAAAGATAAGCGAAACCATCCTATGCTGGAACAGCTTTAGATTTTTTTTCGAAAACACTTGCTGTACTCTTATTAACTGCTATTTTTGCATTCCATTCTGAAGGAGCATGTTGTTTTTTTGCACCATGATCAAATCAGAACGATTGACTAGAGAGTTGGCGGAGTGGTCGAACGCGGCGGTCTTGAAAACCGTTGTACCTTGCGGTACCGGGGGTTCGAATCCCTCACTCTCTGCA
>CBDUMS010000014.1:0-50568 GCA_965368405.1 uncultured Cyclobacteriaceae bacterium | reverse complement strand
GTTGGATGAGTTTCACGATTTTGAGAAAGTGCCTTTCGTATCAGCTTAAAGCGCGTTCCATCTTTTTATTCTGTAAATGTTGAAGAATCTATGGGACAGGGTACTCCTTCAGATCCCTCCTGCCCTCGGAATGGTAAGACAGGGCAGTTAACCTCAACCCTTTTTATTCTGAGCATAGCGAAGAATCCATGGGATAGGGCACTCCTTCTGTCGGGGTTTAAAGAAAGAATAGCAGTAATGCTTTCTATTCTGAGCAAAGCGAAGAATCAAAGAAAGGCTACATTTTATAGATTCCTCCTGCCGTCGGAATGGCAAGACAGGGCAGTTAACCTCAACCCTTTTTTTCTGTGCATAGCGAAGAATCTAACAATAGGACTATCTAATCTTTCTAAAACGAAAACTTACCCAAGAACTCCTCAAGTTCAACTTTGAGCGGCTGTGGCTGCGCAAGCTTAATAAGCGAGCCAAGTTTTAGCTCTGTTTCTACCTGAATATTCCTTAATTCCAAATGCTGATCAACAAATAGAAACTCTAGCGCTGGTTTAAGTTCTTTAATCACATCTACAATTTCTAAGATCGACAGGTTTTTAGATACCAGATTATAAATCCCATGATCGTCGTCATGCTCAATAAGCAATGCAAGATCGTGAACCAGGTCATTGACATGGATGAAGGAACGATGTTGTTTTCCACTACCCTGAATTGTAATCCGATTATGAAAATTGGCTTCAAAGGCATATTTATTGATAACCGCATCAAAACGCATGCTCTTGCTATACCCATACACATTTCCTGACCTGATTATTGTGGCCCTTCCCTTATCAACCAACCGCATCACGTGTTCTTCAGCTCTTTTCTTCGAAGTACCATAAAAGGTCCTTGGGTTAAGTGGGCTAGACTCGTCAACAATTGCATCGTTGGAACCATAAACACTAGTACTGCTGATATGAATTAGCTGCTTCACCTCAGACTGCTCGATCGCATACACTAATTCTGCGGTTCCCCAATGGTTTATTTGTTCATAATAATGCGGATCTGTATTCGCAAAAGGTGTAGTAACCTTAGCTGCTAAATGATAAACAAAATCAATTCCATTTAAGGTTTTCCTAAGTGTCCGACTGTCGAGTATGTCTCCTTGAATAAACACTACCTTCTCTCCATGAGGAATGTGTTCACCAATAAACAAGTTATAATTGCCTCGACTCAGATTGTCATAAACTACAACCTCCTTAACATGATCTGATTTGATTAACTGCTTAACTAGCTTGGTTCCGATATATCCGGCTCCTCCGGTAACTAATATTCTCATTACTTTATTAAGTCAGTATGCAGTCCACATTCCGTTTTATTCAAACCATACCAGCGTACTTCACGCTCATCCATATCTGCTGTAATGCGTCTTGTACAAGGCTCACAGCCAATGCTCATATAGCCCTGTTCTTCTAATGGATGTTTGGGTAAATCATGCTCCTTTTGATATTCATAAATCATCTTACTAGTCCAATCGAGCATAGGATGAAAACGCAGGCTGTTATTGGGTGCTTCTTGCTCAACTTTCATTGCCTTACGAGCTGCACTTTGATCTGCACGCACTCCATTTATCCAAATATCGTAAGAGCATAATAAGTTGTTTAGTGGCTCAGTTTTATTCACACTACAGCAATAATCAGGATCTGAAGCAAAGAGTAAACGCCCCTCGCGTCCTTTTTGAAAACTCTTGGGTGTATCACTGTGCAAATCTATAAGCGTTGTAAGCCCGAACGATTCCATTACTTTATCTCTAAATGAAATCGTAGCTGGAAAATGAAATCCTGTATTGATAAATACTACCGGAATATCGCGATCAATCCGACTTAACATATGCAACAAAACCAAGCTATGCGATTGAAAAGAGGAGGTAGTAAAATACTTTTTACTCGCTCGCTGATAGGCGATTATCTGTTGTTGTAGACTGTTGAAATCCATGCGATAATTACTGAATGGCAAAGTTAAGCGGTGAAGCCTTCAATCGATAAGGAAAGTAGATTATTCTTTACAGGACGCGAACAAAGTAAGCCACCTTTTTAAAATCGATCTATTCTATATCTTTGCAACCTTCAGTTATATAAATCATTATTAAATATGTACACAAGGATTAATGGTATTCAGCACGTGGGCGTTGGTGTACCAGACCACGCAGTTTCATGGAAATGGTATCGTAAGTTTTTAGGAATGGATATCGCCTTATTCAATGGTGAAGCTGAAGCTCCTTTAATGGAAATCTATACCAAAGGAGAAATCATTAATAAGAGAGCGGCAATGATCTTGAATCTTCAAGGTGGTTGCGCTATGGAGGTTGTAAGCCCTGTATCCTTTACCGCAACTCATGCCGACATAGAATTTGAGCTTGGCGATCTGGGTATTTTGGTAGCTCAGGTAAAATCTCCCGACGTTGCTGCAGCATATGACTGGTTTAAGCAGGAAGGCGCTGATGTACAAGGCGAAATTCAGCAACTCCCCTATGGTGGTGATACTTTCTTTGTAAAAGACCCTAATGGCCTCTACTTTCAAGTAGTCCCAGGAAAAAATTGGTATACTGCACCGAAATATAAAACAGGAGGTACTGTAGGCTCAACCATCGGAGTAACCAGTATAGAAGCCAGTATGAAGTTATATGCCGATATTCTCGGCTACGATAAAGTTGTATTCGATGAAACTGGCGTTTTCGATGACTGGAAAGGCATCCTGCCGGGTGGAGAACGAAGCTTTAGAAGGGTCGTTCTTACGCAATCTGATAAACCAGGTGGTGGTTTTGCGAAAGTTACAGCCGACACCTATATTGAGTTAGCACAGGCTTTCGATTATAAACCGCGTAAGATATACGAAGACCGAATGTGGGGCGATATTGGATTTGTTCACCTGGGCTTTGATGTAAGAGGCATGAATAAATTAGGCGAAATGCTGAAAGAAAAGGGCTTTGGCTTTACCTGTGACACAAACGATACGCTTGATATGGGCGGCACAACTCGAGTACATTGCACCTATATTGAGGATCCCGATGGCACCCTTATTGAAATGATTGAGGTTTATAAAATACCAATCATCGAGAAACTGGGACTATTCCTTAATCTCGAAAAAAGAGATCCATTAAAACCACTGCCAGACTTTATGTTAAAAGCGCTTCGCTTTACCAGAATTAAAGATTAAAGAAAAGGAACGTCAATAGTGGAGATTTTGTTCTGTTTTTAACATTCTATCCATATTTTTGCACCTCAATATTTTACCGTTACTATGAGAGAAATTCAGTTTAGAGAAGCCCTTGGAGAAGCTATGAGCGAAGAAATGCGACGCGATGAGTCTGTGTTTCTAATGGGAGAAGAAGTTGCCGAATACAATGGTGCTTATAAAGTTAGCCAGGGAATGCTCGATGAGTTTGGTGAAAAAAGGGTTATTGACACCCCAATTACTGAACTTGGCTTTGCCGGGTTGGGTGTTGGTGCTGCGATGAACGGCTTAAGACCAATTATTGAATTCATGACCTTTAACTTCTCATTGGTAGCTATCGATCAGGTAATAAACTCTGCTGCCAAAATGCTCTTTATGAGTGGTGGCCAGTTTAATATTCCTATGGTATTCCGCGGACCTACCGGTAACGCTGGAATGCTATCGGCACAACACTCTCAGAATTTCGAAAATTGGTATGCAAATACTCCTGGTTTAAAAGTAGTTGTTCCTTCTAACCCTTATGATGCTAAAGGATTATTAAAATCTTCGATTAGAGATAATGATCCTGTTATCTTCATGGAGTCTGAGCTTATGTACGGTATGAAATGGGCTGTGCCTGAAGGCGAGTACCTTATTCCTATTGGTCAGGCGGATATTAAGCGTGAAGGTACTGATGTAACCTTAGTTACATTTGGCAAAATCTACCACGAAGTAGTAAAGGCTGCTGATGAACTAGCCAAAGACGGAATTAATGCTGAAATAATCGATTTGCGAACCGTTCGTCCGATTGATTATGAAGCTATTATCACATCGGTTAAGAAGACAAACCGACTAGTTGTCGTTGAAGAGGCTTGGCCACTTTCATCAATAGCTTCGGAAATTGCTTTTCACGTACAGAAATATGCATTCGATTATCTTGATGCTCCCGTGTTAAAAGTGAATAACGAAGATATTCCACTTGCTTATGCACCTACGCTAATTGATGTTACTTTACCAAATGCTAAGCGTACAGTAGAAGCCGTTAAAAGCGTGATGTACAAGTAGAGCTCCTAATTGAAGCCCCCTTAATATTTCAACTTTCGCAGAACCCAATAATTAACCTCTATTGATAACTTTTCCAGTTATTGGCCTTTAGATCGCGCTGATGCCGAAGGATCAATTCTTTGGTAGGCTCATCAGAGTTTTTTACAATTTCATAAGCCTTGTTGTTGGCTTGAATGGCTTCATTCAGCCTATTGCCATTATATAAAAACCAACTGTATTTATCCCACGCTATATAATCTGCATCAATATGATAATTGAATCTAATATTGAATACATAGTAAAGCTGGTGTTTTGGTAGCATATTTAATCCTAATCCAACCAATATAAAGATTACCAGTACTGCTAATCGCCCTTTGTAGCTAAGAAATGTAATACCAGCAACTACTGTAGCAATAATTACCATAAATCCGAACAGAGCGCCAAATATATAACTAGGCCAGAATTTTACAACCGACAATAAATAGGCTGCGGCAAAAAAGGTCGATAAACCCAGTAATCCCTTGTTTCGTTGTAGTGCAATGAGATAGAGTACGCTTATGACCAGAAGCGCCCCTAAACCCACCACCATCATTATCGTATGAAAAGGTGTTCGAATAAGTTTTAGCGATAATCCAATAACGAAAACTAGTATCGAACCATAGTATAAACTACCGAGAACCTTCATTACTTGTACTTATCGAATTATTTAAAATAAAGTAGATAAGTAGTAAAACCCCACCCCCTTCGGCAAGGAATGTCGCATATGGCCAACTGAGAAAGGCGAAGCCTAGTCCCACAATTAGTGTAGCTGCTCCGAGATAGCCAATAATCGTTTTAAGTCGTTTTGAGCTGTTTTTCTCATAACTAAAACTATCAATCATTAACATCAAGAAGAAGCCGAAGGCAGCTAATAGGATACCAATACCCCATAAAACACCTGCTCCTTGTAAGTGCATCAATTTAAATAAAAGACCTGCTATTATTAATCCTAGAGATATAAGACCGATGATTTTTGTTCGTTTTTTCATGATAAATTTATTTTGAGTTAATCGTTTAGTTTCTATTTCAATTGATTTTAGTTGCACCGCTCCCATTGCTTTAAAGACATCATCTTCTGCAGCCTGAAGATCGAAGCCTTGATCAAGACGCTCCTCGATCATACAACATATATGGTCGACAAGGTCGATAGAAAGCGATTCATGCGATACTTCTGCCGACACCAGCTTCTCTTCTATTTTCTTTATTTCTAAAGCTTCTAAAACTGGCATAGCATAATTGGTTGTGGCTCCATCAAACTTTTTAAAGTCTTCATAAAATCGAGGAGTTCATTGCGCTTTTCTTTAGCACTTGTCTTGCCGCTTGGTGTAAGTGCATAGTATTTTCGTTGCCGATTACCAACACTTTCCAAACTCGTAACCACAAGGTTATCTTTCTCAAGCTTATGCAGTAGAGGGTAGAGAGCGCCTTCGGTAAGCACTATTTTATCGTGGGTACGGTCTTTAACCAATTTACTTAGTTCATAGCCGTACATCTTATCCTTCTCCCCTAGTAATTGTAGAATGATTGTCTTTAGCATTCCACGGACTAATTCATTTGAATACATATACCTAACTTTCTTATGTATAAGCAAATTAGGTATAAAGAAATTAAAAATGCAAGTACTTTGTAATAAAATTCATAGCACTTCCTATCTCCAACACGAGAGAAAACTAAAAATGTATTATTTAGTCAGAATGGAGATTGAAACCTACTTGCCTCCTAAAAGATTAGCTAAACCACGCTTTGAGTCGCCCATTTTATTCATGGTTTTCATCATCTTACGCATATCGCCAAATTGTTTCATAAGGTTGTTCACTTCCTGAATCGAGGTGCCACTTCCGTTAGCAATACGCTTTCTACGACTCCCATTAAGAATATCAGGATTCATGCGTTCATCAGTTGTCATCGATTTAATTATAGCCTCGATCGGCTTAAAAGAATCATTATCAATATCAATATCCTTAATGGCCTTGCCCATCCCAGGTATCATACCCATAAGGTCCTTCACATTACCCATCTTTTTTATTTGCTCAAGCTGACCTAAGAAGTCATTTAAGTCGAAGGTGTTTTTGCGGATCTTCTTATTAAGGCGACGCGCTTCATCTTCATCAAAAGTCTGTTGCGCTTTTTCAACCAGGGAAGTAACATCTCCCATGCCAAGGATTCTACTGGCCATACGATCCGGGTGAAAGAGGTCAATGTCCTCCATCTTTTCACCAGAACTTATTAGTTTGATAGGCTTATCTACAACAGCTCTAATCGATAAAGCCGCACCACCGCGAGTATCACCATCGAGTTTGGTAAGAACCACGCCATCGAAGTCTAACCGCTCGTTAAAGGTTTTTGCCGTATTTACAGCATCCTGACCCGTCATCGAATCAACTACAAATAACGTTTCGGTAGGATTTAAAGCATTTTTAAGGCCTTCAATCTCGTTCATCATCTCCTCATCAACGGCGAGACGACCTGCTGTATCAACTATTAGTACTTTTTTACCATTGGCTTTGGCGTGCTTAATCGCATTATTAGCAATTTTAAGGGCATCTTTATTTTCTGGCTCAGCATAAACTTCTACATCTATTTGCTCTCCTAGTACCTTAAGCTGGTCGATGGCGGCAGGGCGATAAATATCACACGCTGCTAACATCACCGAACGGCCTTGGCCCTTAAGCATTTTTGCCAGTTTACCAGAAAAGGTAGTCTTACCAGAACCCTGTAAACCAGATATAAGAATAACGGCAGGATCACCCTTCACATCGAGCGGTGCATTAATGCTGCCCATCATATTGGTGAGCTCTTCCTCAACAATCTTCGTAAGTAACTGACCTGGCGATACGGCTATAAGCACATCACGTCCTAAAGCTTCCACACGAATTTTATCGGTCACTTCTTTAGCAACCTTAAAATTAACGTCAGCCTCTATTAAAGCTTTCCGTATCTCTTTAACCGTAGTTGCAACATTAACCTCGGTTATTCTACCCTGCCCTTTTAGATTCTTTATGGCCGAATCCAGCCGCACACTCAGATTATCAAACATCCTTCTTTCGCATTTTTAGAAATGCAAAGATAAAAGAATCTGACGATCACGACAATTAATATTTTGGCATTCATTTTACATCAGAAGCAATTACATCCTTCATAAATGAGATTTCTGATTCTTGATATAATGCACTATGCATAAATTCATGAAGGTTATTCCTTCAGCAATCAAATATTTAATAGTGAATATAAATTTTTATGAGGCAAAATGTTGGTTTAATGATAATTAGAGGCATTTTTTTAATTGATTTTTGAGTTATGACAAATGTCAGGTTTTATCGTGATCTGTTTTACTAGTTTTACTTACGAAAGTTTGAATACTATAGAAAAAATCCTGATTAGGCACATAATCATATCATTTTAAGTCTTGTTCAGAATAAACCATACCGAAAATGGGAAGTTCAGTAGAAACTAAAGAAGCACCAAAAGCTAAAAAGGTTAAGTTAACCAAGGTAGACGAGCACATCATCGAGATCGTAAGCGACTCCGGTGAAGGCGCACAGAAATGTGGTCAGAGCTTCGCGGCAATTTCAGCAAAAACTGGAAATGGCGTGTGGACAGTAGAAATTATCCCTGCCGAAATTCAACCACCGGCTCGTAGTAGAGCTGGGGCGTCAGGTATTCGCATCCGAATCGGGTCGAAAAAAATCACCAATATGGGCAACGAGGCTAATTTGGTGATTGCATTAAATGAACAAGTTCCCTATGGAAGAATAGCCCAGAGTGCTTATAATGAAGGAACAATCATGCTCCTGGAAAGCAAGTGGTCGGATTATTCTGACGAGATCAGCCAGAAGTATGCGGAAGCATTGATAGATTTCAAGAAGCAGGGCATCAAGGTGATTGAAATACCCATGGAAGAAGAATGCCTTAAACTGGTAAAAAATGCCAGAAAAGGTAAAAATATGTGGGTTCTTGGCCTTCTAAGCTTCATCTATAAACGTGAAATAAGTAAAGGCGAAGATCAAATCAGATTCATCTTTAGAAAGAAATCAGATGCAATAATTAAATCCAATCTTGAGCTATACAATGCAGGTTATAAATGGGCAGAAGCCAACCTAGGATTTCAGTACGAAGTTCCTGCCATGAAATCGAAAGAGGATCTCGTGGTGATGAATGGAAACGAAGCCATTGCCCTTGGGGTACTTGCTTCGGGCATGGAGGTTTGTTCGATGTATCCAATTACTCCGGCAACATCGGTTTCGCATTTATTAGCAGAAATATTTAAAAAATCCGGTGGGCAGGTTCATCAAGCCGAAGATGAAATTGCAGCTGTTGGCTTCGCCATAGGTTGCTCCTACGCAGGAAAAACCGCCGTTACGGTAACCTCTGGCCCTGGAATGGCATTAAAAACTGAGTTCTTAGGCCTTGCTACGATGGCAGAAATTCCATTAGTCGTTGTAAACGTGCAGCGCGGCGGACCATCGACGGGATTACCTACGAAGGTAGAGCAGGGCGATTTGCTTTCAACCCTCTATGGACAGCCAGGAGATGCTCCTAAGATTGTTATGGCAGTGGCCACGATCGAAGAATGTTTTCAATTCGTTATTCTTGCAAGAAAATTAGCAGAATCATTTAGGACTCCTGTATATATCCTCACAGATGCCAATTTGGCGACAGGGCAACAGCCATTCCCAAGACCAAAGATTAAGAAAGATTGGTTCGCACCTCCTATTGATCAAAGCCCTTGGAAAGGCGATATAAAACCTTATCAATGGGATATGAATACTGGCCTTAGTAAACGGCCTATTCCTGGGCAAGCGGGTGGCCAGTATACCTTAACCGGGTTAGCGCACACAAGCGAGGCACACGTATCTTATATCCCAGAGGAAAATCAACAGTCTTCGGCATTACGAAGCAGGAAGTTCGCTTCATTCCAAAAATCGCTGAACACACCAAAGATCAATGGCGACGACTCGGGCGACCTCCTTGTGGTTGGCTGGGGTTCTACCCTTGGCGCTATAAATGAAGCTATCGATATGGCACGTAGCGAAGGCCTGAAAGTGTCCTCGCTTCATCTCCGTTTCTTAAGTCCACTCGAGCCTGGCTTAAAAGAAATTTTTAAGAAGTTCAAGCAAGTAATGACCGTAGAGATTAATTATAGCGATGATAAAGACAATCCTCAATTTACGGATGAAAATCGCAGATACTCACAACTTGCCTGGGTATTAAGAGCGAATACATTGGTTGACGTCGATTGCTATTCGAATGTAGAAGGCCAACCACTATCACCAAAACGTATTCTTGGTGTAATCATGAATCAACTAAACACGAAATAAGATAATAGCCATGTACGGATTAAAAACTGATATTGCTGTCGATCTTCCTTCAAAATACTATTCACTAGAAGGTTACGAGAAAGGTGTAGCGCGTTGGTGCCCAGGTTGTGGCGACCACGCTGTATTAGCAAACATGCAAAAGTTACTCCGCGAGAAACAACTCGATCCAGCCAAAACTGTTTTCATCTCAGGAATTGGCTGTTCTAGCCGCTTTCCTCATTATATGAATACCTATGGGTTTCATGGACTTCACGGTAGAGCTTTTCCTGTAGCTGAAGGGATAAAATTCCGACGTCCAGATCTTGACGTTTTTGTAGTTACCGGCGATGGCGATTGTATTTCGATCGGTGCCGGAGCTTGGATCCATGCTATTCGATATAATATGAACATGACCGTTTTGCTATTAAATAATGAAATTTATGGCTTAACGAAAAAACAAACCTCCCCTACGTCGCGCGTGGGCACCGTTTCTAACACAACGCCTGATGGTTCTTTCTTGCCTCCTATTAACCCCATTCAAACTACAATGGGTGTAGCAAACGCTTCCTTCGTGGCTCAGACGGCAGATTGGAATCCCGCCCACATGTACGAAACCATAAAGGCGGGCTACGAACATAAGGGATTTTCATTTATCCATGTTATTCAACGTTGCCCCGTATTTCAAGGAGGACTCGTTGAAGAATTAACCTCGAATAAAGACGCGATGGTTTATATGGAGCACGATGATGGGATTAAAGTAAGTGATGAAGTTGCCAAAACATTTAAATTCAGAATCTCACATGATCCGACTGATTTATCTGCGGCAAGAGATCTGGCAATGGAATCGGATAAAGTATATATGGGTCTATTTTACCAAAATAAAAATGCTCAGTGTTACGACGACCACGGCGCTTCTAATCTTGGTGTTACTGTAGAACAAAAAGCGCAAGCCCTGGAGGTGGAATTAGATAAGTACGCTATTTAGAAATTAAATACGAGAATAAAATAAACTGCACAATGTCAGCGAAAGAAAAAAGTACATTTAGCCAATTCTTTAAAGAAGATGCTGAAGTAGTTCAAGACATCATATATGGACAAAATGGTGAGGAAATCACAGCCAAAGTTGGCAAAGCCAACAAACCCGTTTTTCCAAGAATGCCAAAAGCAAATAAGGCACCTGAAAACGAAATCATCTCCTATTGGAAAGAACTTAGATCATTCTTCAGAAATGATCTGAACAAAGAGGGTTTACCAGAAGATCTGAAACCTATTCATATGGCCCCTCTTTATGAGAAGATAATTGTAGGTACCGACTTTCCGGTATGGATAGCTGAGGCCAATTATAATGGCAAAGGAGAGTACTGCATGTCGCTAAAAGAGGTAATTGAAAGCCGGATGCACGTCGTTGGACCGGAAGAGAATGATGCTAAAATCCTGAAGGATAACATCGATCGGCTGGTTCATATTGCCAATAAACTCCTTTACAATCATCGCGAGCAGGATTTCCGTCAAATTTTAGAGAAAACATTACTTGAGCTAACAGAAGTACTGGGTCTTGAAGGAAAGGATCTTGAAAACTTTAAGAAAGATATCCAAAAGCTAAGTGACCACCTGCCCGATAATGGCGTATTAATTCCCTATAGTAATCATACCGTATTTGATATTATGGAGGCTGCGATGTTCGCTACTCATGATCATCTTAGAAATGCGTTAAAGGAAAGAATCCGACAACTAAGGAGTCGTCTTTTAGATCAATTACGCTTAGATGGCGAGAACAATCCTTCTAAACAGAAGGCCAAGGATATGCACGACACTCTAGAGTTTGCAGACTCTATGGTTAATTTCGATGAGCTATCCTCTATCCTGCCACAGTCGGGCTCCGAAAGTATTGGGAAGGAACGTATCAAGCGAATAAATCACGTACTTGAAGAGCTGGAAAAGGCGGAGCCAATCCTAGATCAGCAGGCTTTTATGGCAATTGGCGAATTTCTGGAAAAACGAAAAAACATTGCCTGGAATAACCTTTTTCCAAATATTGAAACCCAAATTTATAGGAAAGGGAACGGTAGCAAAACAATTACACGGTCCTTTAAGAAACATATTAGGCCTTGGACTGATCTATTCATTGCAATGCGCATAGGCGAATTGGAATTGGAGAATAATTATCAAGCAGATGTTCACGACGACTATTTCAGTCATTTTAGCTGGAGAAATTTATCGATCGAGGAGCTAGATAATTGCCCTTATTTTATGCTTGTTGCCGATGACATCGAACTCTTTGAAAGTGAGTTTAATAAGCTTTCAATTACCCTGGATAAAAATATTCCTATTAAGGTCGTTGCCGTAAAAAGCGACAACTCTCGATCGGACCAGGAAATTGTTGACCTGCATACTCAAGCGGAATTAGGCGGTGTTATGTTATCGCATAAAAATATTTATGTTGCCCAATGCACCTCAATTAGTCCAAAAGAGCTCTTTAAAGTCTTTAAAGATGGCCTTACTGCTTTTGCTCCTGCTATCTTCAATATTCTTAATGTTGATGAAGAGGCACATAAAAACCCATACTTATGGACCAGTGCTTCGATAGAAAGCAGAGATTTTCCAGGATTTGTATATGAAGGTATCCTGGGCACACCGTGGGGCAGCCGCTTCGAGGTGAGCAATAATCCGCAACCTCTACTAGAGTGGCCTGAACACGAAATAGAAATTGAGGAAACCACTGGTGATAATCAAAAAATTCAGGTCTCTTTTACCTTTGCCGATTTAGCCATATTGAACCCTGCTTACCATTATCATTTTATGGATATCAAGCCTGAATACTGGACTGATAACCTGATCATGCTTTCAACCTATATTGCCAACACCAAGCAAGAAAATATTGGTAAGATCCCATTTATTTATACCATGGATAGCGACGCAACGGTTCATAAGGTTGCCGTATCATGGCAAGTGGCCATTGCAGCACAAGAACGGCTCGATTTCTGGCGATTCTTGCAAGAAAATAGTGGTATAAATAATTACCATGTTGCCAAGGCAGGCGAAAAGACCAAAGCTGAATTAGAAGAAAAGCATGAAGCTGCAATTGAGTTATTGAAAGAGGCCCATGCCAAAGAGGTGGAACTAGTTCGAACAGAAGAGGCTGGCAAGGTGATGGAAAACCTCACCAATGTGCTTCTCAATTTGGATACTTCAACTATTACAACCACCCCAACGAGTGCCGCTGTGTCGTCACCTCAACCCAAAGAAGAAGAAGCCGATGAACCTGTTGCTTCAGTCGAAGAGGTTGAAGAAGAAGAAGTACTTACTGCCGATCCTTATATTGACACTCCTCTTTGTACCTCCTGCAATGAATGTATTAGTAAGAACGATAAGATGTTCAATTATAACGGTGATAAGATGGCATTTATCGCGGATGCGAAGGCCGGAACCTACCGTCAGTTGGTGGAAGCAGCAGAATTATGTCCGGTAGGTATTATACACCCGGGAAGTCCGCTAGATGCATCTGAAGATGGTCTTGATGAATTGAAGGAAAGAGCAAAACAATTTAATTAGAAAATGACGCAGGATATTCTTATACCCTTAGCGATTCTGGCCGGCCTTGGACTCACCTTTGGCCTGATCCTCTCTGTAGCGTACAAAAACTTTAAAGTTTTTGAAGACCCCAGAATTGACGTGGTAGAAGAATTACTCCCCAATGCAAATTGTGGCGCATGTGGTGAACCGGGTTGCAGAGCATTTGCAGAAAAAGTAGTCTCTGATGGTACCAACCCTGCAAAATGCACCGTGAGTTCAGAAGATGGCATTGAACGAATAGCAAATTATTTGGGTGTAGAAGTAAGCCAGGAAGAAAAAAAGGTTGCACGTCTGCTCTGTGCCGGCGGTATAAACGAAGCCCATAACCTGGCCAGTTATAAAGGCGGTATGAGTACTTGCCGTGGCGAGTCGGTCGTAGTTGGCGGTAGCAAAGATTGTTCTTGGGGCTGTCTCGGCCTTGGCGATTGTGAAAAAGCCTGCGATTTTGATGCCATTGTAATGAATAGCAATGGATTACCGCAAGTAGACTCAGATAAATGCACAGCCTGTGGCGATTGTGTAGATGAATGTCCGAAAGACCTCTTTGAACTAATGCCTATTAGCCGAAAGCTGATTGTACAATGCAAGTCGTTGCTCGAAGGAGATAATGCAGAGTCGAAGTGCAGTGTTGCCTGCACAGGGTGTTCGCGATGCGCTGCAGACTCGGCTCCTGATGTAATCTCAATTATTGACAACCTTGCAGTAATTAACTATGACTTAAACGATCTCACCAATCCATATGCTACAAAAAGGTGTCCTACAAATGCCATTGTATGGCTCGAAGGAGAAAATCAATTTGAATCAGTACATGAAGTCGACCTCCCTCTGGGCGGTGTTGAGGAAGGTGTTTATTACCAATAATGATACGTGATGAATAATGCAATAGAAAAAATAGCTCAGAAGTTTGCAGAAGGATATCTTTCAGCCAACCCTGGTAGTTCGAAAGAACGAGTAAATATCTATCATCGAAAAGTTAACATATATAAGTCTAATGATATCTCCTTCATCAACGGAATCACTGCATCAGGATTAAGGGGAGTAGCTCACTTATCACCGAGCACCCTATCTGCTAACTATAATCAGATTCAAACTGCCGCAAGGCAACATCTACCTATAGTAATTAGTGTAGATTCCATGAGTGCCAACATTTCAGCATTCCAGTATTTAGATTGCTTCCAACTGGTCGCTAGCTCGGCACAAGAACATCTTTACATGCTTATTCTTGCACAAAGGATTGCAGAGCTGTCGTTGGTGCCGGGGATGGTTATTGCTGGATATTCTCAAGATGATCAGGCGATCACCTTACCAGCCGATGAGTTGATAAAGAAATATCTAGGTAGTTCCGATGATCAGATTGAAACGACAACTCCTGCTCAGAAAATAGTATTCGGGCCTGCCCGTCGTAGAACGCCCAAATGGTTTAGTGCAGATCTGCCTGCTATGATTGGGGCGGAAAAAGATAGCAGGGCAGCTGCTTTCGAAGCACTAGGCTCAGGAAAATACTTCTTTGAGCACCTACCAGAAATAATCTTGGAATCCATTCAGGAGTTCAATTCTATTTTTGGTATAGATATTTCCTTAATCGAAACCCAGGGCAAATCATCAGATAATCTCTTAATAAGCTATTCTGGCGTTGTTCAAGAGGCCTATACGGCAATCGACACTAGTAAAAAACCACAACTACTGGCAGTAAAGCAACTTAAGCCATTCCCCGAAATTGCAGTTGCTGCACAGTTATCAAAAAGACAATTAGTAGCCGTTATTGAAGCTGCCCCCTTTGGCGGAAGTCAATCTGGTTTTTTTCAGAATATTGAAAGAGTCAGTCCTCCGAGTACCGCGCTCCATGCGATTGGTATAAGCAGTGAATTAAAGTCAGACCTCCTGAATAATGCCATTGAGCATTTGAAGCAGGATAATGTTCCAAAAGATATATTGGTCGGACTAGCTTACACCAAATCGTCGAGTAACTATCCGAAGCATGAAATACTCTTACAAGAAATCAACAAGCATTACCCATTATTAAGTGGCCTCACCATAGGCAACGAAACTTCATCTCAGGGTCAAGGTAAGAGTGCTGTACAAATTCCAACTTCACTTCGAAAACATAGCGATAAAGGCCCTAATTATACCAAATTAGCGCGGTTCTATGATGACACTGCATACTTCTATCAGAACAACGAATTATCTGAATTAGTAGCAGATCCCTTTGCCTCATTGGCTGTAGCGCCGGGCGAAAGTGCAGGGTTCTTCTCTGCTGTTAACGAATCCAATACATTACCCGTTCTTAAACCGGGTAAATGTACAGGCTGTGGCGACTGCTTCGTTCATTGCCCACATTCTGCCTTACCCCCATTGGTAATTGGTATTGAACCCTTAATGAAAGCTGGAATGGATTTGGCAATGGCCAATGGCAACCCCATTACTAAGCTAACACCTATGCTAAAGAACTTGGCTAAATTGACTGGAAAGGCAATAAAAGATAAGAAAATTACTAATCTTACCGATTTCCTTCCTGAAGCGTTTGAAAATTTAGCAACTCAGATGAAACTAGAAGACGAAGCAAGAACATTGGTTCAAGCTGAGTTCGATCTCGTACTTAAAGAAATTAATGCACTCCCTGTAGCAATAACTGAACAGTTCTTTACAGAACCCAATAATGCTGAAAAAGGAAGTGGTTCGATCTTCTCTTTAGCAGTAAACACCAATACTTGTACAGGTTGTGGCATTTGTGCAGACGTCTGCCCAGATCAGGCTATGGGAATGGAAGATGCCGATGCTGAATTGATCAAAGGATCGGAACAGGTTTACGAGCTCTGGGAAAAGCTGCCGAATACAGATCCTGCTACTCTTCTATCCCTCGAAGAAAGTAAATACAACCCATTTGCGCGTATTCTTTTATCGCGCGATAATTACCTTACGATGTCGGGTGCGAGTCCCAATGAAAGCGACAACCCTTATAAAACATTAGTCCATCTTATCGCGGCGACTACCAACGCTATCATTAAACCGGTTATTCAGCCTCAAATTAGCAGAATAGATGAGTTAATTAATACGATTTCTGAAAGTGTCCATGCTAGCTTAAGTAAGGCATTGCCCAAAGAGAACCTAGATACCCTAGCTCAAACATTACGAGAGACCGGTGCAGACAAAACCAGTTTTCATGAAATTGTAGATAAAATTGAAGAACACGAACACGGTAAATTAATAGATACTAAACCATTAAAACGTAAAACAGATCTTGTTGATGGTCTTAAGAATTTAAAATGGGTTCTTGAAGAAGGACCAACAGGAGTTGGTAGAGCAAAATTTGGATTTTTAGTCGCTGGCAAAGAATCGATGTCGTGGGCCAGGACATATCCTAATAATAATTTTGGCTGTCCGGTGATGGTTCATTGGCAGGGTGCTGCGCCAGAACAATTGCTCGGGTTAATACAAGGTCATGTCCGCCATACGATCGACAACATCAAGCTATTACAGCGCGCAGAACTCGAAGCCGCTAATAAATATGATCCATTAGCCCATGATCTGGAAATTGCGTCATTGGATTATAACAAATTAAGCCTGGCAGAGCGTGCGCTAATCCCGCCTCTTTTATTAATCGCTGAGCGTAGTGACCTCGATCAGGCTGGCTGGCAAAGCTTATCTAAAATATTAAGCCAGGAGCTACCCATAAAAGTCATCCTATTAGATAACATAGCACCACCAAATCAGAATCCTGTGATTGATTTTATTCAATCCAGTGCGGGTCTAATTTCTGCCATTGCTCTCAAAAAGGCATTTGTTTTCCAGGGTAGCCTGGCCGATCAAGATCATCTTGCCCGAGGATTACAAAACGGTCTTTCAAATACGCATCCTGCTTTATTCAACCTCTATGCCTTCAAAAAAGAATCGCATAATACTGAAGATGTAAATGGCCTTGCCTTTGCCGAATTGGCAACCGCAAGCAGAACATTCCCTTCCCTGTTCTTTAATCCGGATGAAGAACACGGCTTCTTGAATGGAGTGATTGACCTAGATGCCAATCGCAACTTTAAAGAAGACTGGGTAGTAGAAAGCATTGCCCTTCCAAATGAAGAAAGCCTTGATTATAAAATCACATGGGCCGATTGGGCATTCACTCAGCCCGCATGGGAGGATGAATTTAAAAAAATCAGTAGTGATAATGCGAATACATTGCTATCGGATTACCTCAGCCTGAGTAAAAAGGATCGCGCGAAAAAGACACCGGTTATCGTCCGCGTTTCAAGCACTGGATTGGTATATTACTCCGTAAGTCGAACTGTAGTAAAAATGACAGAGACAGTTCTTGCGAATTGGAAAACCCTGCAAGAACTAGCTGGACTTATTACAGAGTTCCCAGCAAGATTAAGTGAAGAAGTTAAAAAAGAACTTACCAAAAAATTCGAAGCAGAAGCAGCTGATCTCAAAAAAGAGTATGATGCCGAATTAATTGTGAAGGAACAAGAATATACAATGCGCTTGAAGGAGCAAATTAAAGAAAAGCTTATAGCACTATCCAGAATGGCTAAGAACTAGTAGAATATGTCGTCGCACAATAACTATAACGGTAAAACATACACATTTAATCACGGTGTTCACCCTGAAGAATTCAAGGAGCTCAGTGATCATTGTGCGATTCAACGGATGCCTTTTGTAGAGGAGTACACATTACCCTTAGGGCAACATATTGGTGCACCAAGTAAGCCGCTTGTTAAGAAGGGCGATACGGTTAAGCGCGGACAAATAGTTGCCGAAGCCAGCGGTTTTGTATCAGTGGCATTGCATTCCCCTGTTGACGGGCAAGTCAGCGACATTGGTATTTTCCCTAATCCAAATGGCCAGGTAGTACCTTGTATCAAAATCAAGACCGATCCATACAGTCCTCAAAAGTTCGTAGACAACCCCATCGATCTGGATTCATTAGACACTAAATCATTTATCGCCGAAGTTCAGAAAGCAGGAATTGTAGGTTTAGGAGGTGCTGCTTTTCCTTCTCATGTAAAATTTGCAATACCGGAAGGCAAAGAATGTAAAGTCATCATGCTGAATGGCTGCGAATGCGAGCCCTTCCTAACCGCCGACCACCGCGTTATGGTGGAACATGCTGAAGAAATCATAGATGGTATTCTTATTCTCAATAAATTTCTAGGCGCCGAAAAAGCCTATATCGGAATTGAGGTTAATAAACCCGATGCCATTGCAAACCTCGATCGTCTAGCAAAGGCTAGTGAATTCCCTATAGAAGTAGTTGCCTTGGACGTGAAATACCCCCAAGGTGCTGAGAAGATGATGATTACCGCCATTATGGGAGGTGAAGTTCCTCAAGGTAAATTACCAATCGATTTAGGCGTTTTAGTCGCGAATGTTGGTACCATTAAAGCAATTTCAGAATACTTTAGAACGGGAAAACCATTGATTGAACGAGTTGTTACGGTAACTGGAACAGCGGTTAAAAATCCTTCGAACATCCTCGTTCCCATTGGCACTCCAATGAACGAAGTGATAGAATTATGCGGTGGCATAACCGATGACGCTGCACGATATCTCTTAGGAGGCCCGATGATGGGAGCTGTACAAAAAAGCCTGGAAACACCAGTAGTTAAGGGCACTTCTGGAATCCTCATTTTAAGTAATAATGAGGTTAAAGATATTGAAGAATACAATTGTGTGCGCTGTGGTAAATGCGTAGACGCCTGCCCTATGTTCTTAAATCCATCGATGATGGGTTTGTTGGCAAAAAAAGGACTTTGGGAAGAAATGATGGAATATAATGTAATGGACTGTTTCGAATGTGCCAGTTGCTCATTTGCGTGCCCTTCTGGAATTCCACTAGTACAAAGTTTTAGAGTAGCAAAAGGTTTTCTTCGTGAGAAACAAGCCAAGGAAAAAGCAGCAGCAAGTTAAAGTTAGTAAATAGCCCTAATGGCTATCAAAGTATGAGTGAAATAAGAAAAATATCGGTATCAACCTCTCCCTTTTTAAAGGATAGTTTGACGACACCAAAGATAATGATGACCGTCGTGTACACTCTGGTTCCGGTGGTGCTGGTATCTATTTATTACTTTGGGTTAGCGGCCTTATTAGTAACACTAACCGCCGTTTTCTCTTGTATGTTCACCGAATGGTTATTCAATGATCCGAAAAACAGAACGAAATCATTGAAGGATGGTAGTGGATTAATAACCGGATTGCTCTTAGCTCTTACCTTACCTCCTGGTTTTCCTCTGTGGATGGTTTTTATAGGTGGTGTGGTAGCCATAGCGCTTGGCAAAGCCATGTGGGGTGGCTTAGGGCAGAACATTTTTAATCCAGCCTTATTAGGCCGAGCTTTTCTACAGGCTGCATTTCCCACTGCAATTACAACATGGTCGCCTCCCGATGGCAGGTATTTTGCGATGCGCGGCACCAATACTGCGCTGCCCTTCTTTCAAGGAACAAATATAGACGCCTCCTCTGGTGCAACACCCCTATCAAAAATGAAGTTCGATCATGTTGCAACCGATGTTTGGGATTTACTTATTGGAGCAACTGGTGGATCACTGGGCGAAACATGTGCTTTATTGCTCATCATTCTCGGCATATTTATGCTGGTTAAAAAGATTATTAATTGGAGAATTCCAACCGCAATACTTTCTACCGTAATTGTTTTATCGGGCATTTTCTACTGGATTAATCCAGAGATCTACCCCTCGCCCATTTTCATGGTTCTTTCAGGCAGCCTGTTATTTGGAACCGTGTATATGGCTACGGATTTAGTAACATCTCCGATAACACCAAAAGGCACATGGATATATGGAATTGGTATAGGGATACTCGTTGTGCTCATAAGAATTTGGGGTGGATTACCCGAAGGAGTGATGTATGCTATTCTGTTAATGAATGCAGCCACACCGCTATTAAATAGATTTACAAAAATTAGAACCTATGGTCATTAAAATAAATCGATGAGTGATCAAGTAGAAGATATTACCCAACAAATTGATACGCCGCCTGAGCCAAGTTCTCTTAAATTAATTTTGGCGCTTGGTATTGCAGGCTTGATGTCTGGGATTGTATTGGTAGGTACTTACATATACACAGCACCTTTAATTAAAGCCAATAAAGAAGCTGCTATCCAGCGCGCAATTTTTAATGTATTACCTAATTGCTCCTCGTCCGTAGCGCTTACCCTCGAAAACGGCAAGCTGGTTGAGAAGGTCGAAGATACATCGAAGGAAGAATCGGATAGTGATGAACAGCTTATTTATGCGGGCTATAACGATAATAGTGAGCTTGTAGGATTTGCCATACCGGGTGCCGAGCCCGGCTTCCAGGATATTATAGCAGCGATTTTTGGATATAATGGTAGTGCTAAAACAATCATAGGATTTGAAGTACTTGAAAGTAAAGAAACTCCAGGTCTTGGAGATAAAATTTTTAAAGATGAGGCCTTTAAAACCAACTTCAAAGCATTGGAAGTTATGCCGGAAATAGTACCCGTGAAAAAAGGTGAGAAAACAAATGACAACGAGGTAGAGGCCATTACAGGTGCTACCATTTCATCAAAAGCAGTCGTTCGATTACTCAATAATACCATGGATATCTGGCAGACTGCAATCGACGATTACATTCAGGAGAATAACTTAAGCATTTCTAAGCAAGATGAGTGAGATAGAAAATAAAAGCCAGACAGCACAAGTCTTCTTAAAGGGATTATGGGACGAAAACCCGGTTTTTGTGGCTGTGCTAGGAATGTGTCCGGCACTCGCAGTAACCAATACGGCAATTAATAGTTTGGCAATGGGCCTAGCGACCACATTTGTACTGCTATCGTCGAGTATTTTAGTTTCATCATTAAAGGCGGTCATTCCAAAACAGGTTCGAATTACGGCGTACATCATCATTATCGCAACATTCGTAACTGTTGTAGACTTTGCACTTGCTGCATTTGTGCCTGCAATCCATAAAGAACTCGGTGCTTTTATTGCACTAATTGTGGTGAATTGCTTGATTCTTGGACGGCAAGAGGCTTTTGCTTCTAAGAACAAGGTAGGCCCTTCGATAATGGATGCCCTTGGCATGTCTTTAGGGTTTACATTTGCTATGCTCTGTATAGGTATTCCAAGAGAAGTGCTCGGCAGTGGTTCGCTATTTAATATTCCATTATTCGGAGAGAGCTTTGAGCCTTGGGTAGTCATGATACTTCCTCCGGGTGGATTCTTTATGCTAGGATTCCTCCTCCTCGGATTTAATTGGTATGCGCAAAGGAAAAAGTCGAGAGAAACTGTAAACGAAAATTAGGATGGGAGATTTAATTTGGATATTCGTTTCGGCTCTGCTGGTTAACAATTTTACCCTCTCTTATTTTCTGGGACTTTGCCCATTCTTAGGAGTTTCGGGTAGGTTAGATACGGCCTTTAGATTAGGACTGGCAAATATATTTGTTATGCTGATAACATCGATTTGTGCCTTTGCCTTAAACACCTGGATATTACCATATGCTCCATATTTGCGCCTTATCAGTTTTATTATTGTTATTGCCAGTTCGGTGCAATTCGTTGAGATGGCACTTAAAAAATTCAGCCCTGAATTATTTAAAGCCTTGGGTATCTTCTTGCCATTGATTACCACTAACTGCGCAATCCTTGGTCTTGCATTGTTTAGTACCAATAAAGGCTATGGCTTTGTAGAAGGTCTGGTTTATGCCCTCGGGGCAGGTGGTGGTGTAACTTTAGCCTTGGTATTATTAGCGGGTGTACGAGAAGAAACCCGTATTTTAAATATTCCAAACGTTATTAAAGGAACTGCAATTAATCTTATTATAGCAGGGATTATTTCAATGGCATTCATGGGATTTGCAGGACTATTTAGCTCATAAAATCATGTTACTAAAATTTCTTATACCAATTCTATTCCTTAGCCTGCTATCTGCTGGCTGGGTTGCTGTGCAGTTCTTGGCAAGGAAGATGAAAACGAAAAATCATTTCGATCATCTTAATTCGGCTTGTGGCCACTGTACCTGCGGCGGAGTAGAGAACTCTTGCTCCAACGAAACTTCGTAGAAATCGGAACAATTCGAGCAAAATCTTTAATATCCGCTCCTCTTTCAAGATATTAGCAAATTATTCGCTGATCTATGGTTCGATTTAATTTTAAGGAGCAAATCCTCCCACACCTAATTGCCGTCTTGGTTTTCTTGTTGGTCACCGTCGCTTATTTTAAGCCGGTATTTTTTGATAACAAATCACTTGGTCAACACGACATTTTACAATGGCGTGGCGGCGCGCAAGAACTCCTCGATTACCGTGAGCAAAATGGCGAAGAGGCGTTATGGACAAACAGCATGTTTAGCGGCATGCCCGGCTATTTAATTACTACAAAATGGGGCTTTGGAGCTCCCGCATTCTTCCAGAACTTACTGAGTATTGGTCTGCCCCACCCGGTTAAGATCGTTTTCATCTCCTTTCTGGGATTCTATATCTTGTTGCTGAGCTTTAAGGTTCGCCCCTATCTCGCTATTGCTGGTGCACTCGCTTTCGGGCTTTCCTCCTTTAATATAATTGGTTTAGGTGCCGGACATAATTCACGGATCACAGCAATTGCTTATATGCCTATGGTATTAGCTGGAGTTCATCTAAGCTTCACAAGATTAAAGTTGCTTGGCTTCGCCCTTACTGCGCTGGCTCTAACACTTGAGCTAAATGCCAATCATCTGCAAATTACCTATTACCTGGCCTTAATTATTATAGCTTATATTATTGTACAAGGCATCTCAGCCTTCCGCAATAAAGCCTTGAAAGATTATGTAAAAACTGGTGTTTATCTTTTTGCTGCTGCATTAATAGCCCTAGGAACTTTCATTGGATCTTTTTCCTCTACGCTAGAGTATTCGAAGTATTCCATCCGGGGTGCCTCAGAAATTGCTGATTCTGATGCCGAAGATAAAGGGGGACTTTCAAAATCATATGCCTTTCAATATAGTAACGGCATTTTTGAGCCAATGACCCTGCTCATTCCGAATATCCTGGGTGGCTCTATGCAAACCAAGCTGAGTGAAGGTTCTAATGTTGCCGATTTTATGCGTAAACAAGGTGTTCCAGAGACACAAATAAGTCAGCAGGTAGCCGCTATGCCCACTTATTGGGGCGACCAATCGAATACGGCTCCTTACTACGCTGGTGCCATCACCATATTATTATTTGTGCTTGGAATGTCGTTGGTAAACAGAAAAACACTGGCCTGGACGGTTCCAATGATTATACTAGGTATTATGCTTTCCTGGGGTAGTAGCTTCTCGAGTTTTAACTACTTTATGTTCGATTATTTCCCAGGTTATAATAAATTCCGTTCGGTAACTTTTGCCCTGATAATGAGCATATTACTGATCAACCTTATTGGCTTTAAAGGTCTAGAAAAACTTTTTAGTACCCAGTCTAGCAAAGAGTCCATTAAGAAATTATTAATAGCGTCGGGCATTACTGGTGGTCTATGCCTCATCCTGGCTATGTTTGCCGGGATCTTTAGTTTTAGTGGTCCTGTCGATGCCCAACTCCCTGAATGGTTGATAAATCCGTTATCGGCAGATCGTAAATGGTTATTACAATCCGACGCCTTGCGTGCAGTTGTCTTTATACTATTAGCAACAGGCACTGCATTTGCTGCCCTCAAAGCCAAAATTAGTACGGCGAACGCCTCACTAATTATCGTGTTCTTAGTCTTAATCGATATGTGGACTATCGATAAACGCTACCTCGACGAGTCGAAATTTAGTCGAAATCCGCAGCGAGCATATTTTAATCCTACTGAAGCAGATAAGGTTATTTTAAAAGATAATGCGCTCTCCTATCGTGTCTTCAATCTAATCAATCCGTTTAATGAGGCAAGAACAAGCTATCATCATCATTCTATAGGGGGATATCATGGCGCAAAACTTCGCCGATATAATGATTTAATTGATGCTGGGATTTCAGTAGAACATCAGGAGATAATTAACAGCTTACAAACTAACGGGACCCTTCCCAGCGGCATGAACACAGTTAATATGCTCAATGCAACCTATCTTGTTGCCGGGCCATCTGCTCAAGCAGTTATACCAAATTATGAAGCGTATGGTAATGCCTGGGTTGCCAATAGAGTGATCCATGTAAATTCTCCGGCAGAAGAATTAGCAGCTACCGTAAATAATACAGATAAGGCCACCGCTATCATAGATCAATCCAAATTTGAGCAAACAAGTTCGCGATACACCGGCAGAGGATCGGTACTATTAACAAGCTATGAACCCAATGAGTTGATTTATGAAGCCGACTTAACTGACGCCGGTCTCGTCGTATTTTCTGAAATCTACTACCCAAAAGGTTGGAAAGCGACCATAGACGGAACAGAAGCGGACATACTCAGAGCAAATTATGTACTTCGAGCATTAGAGGTACCTCAGGGCAGGCATGAAATAAAACTCAGTTTCGAGCCACCAGTGTATAGCTATGGCAACACCATTACTACGATCAGTTCAATTCTTCTTATCCTAATAGTAATTGGAACTTTAGTCATTGAATTAGGCTTAATCAAGCAACCGTTTAAGCTTAAAGAATAGCATGTGCCTAATTTTTCTTTCTTATAATCAGCACCCAAAATACTCCTTTATTGCTGTAGCGAATAGAGATGAGTTTTTTGAGCGACCTGCAAAGCAGCTCGATAGCTGGAAAGAACACCCTGATATTATTGCTGGAAAAGATTTGCAGGAAGGAGGAACCTGGTTAGGTGTTTCTAAAACAGGCCATTTTTCAATGCTGACTAACTACCGGGATATGCACAATATCAAGGTAAATGCACCTTCAAGAGGAAGGTTAGTCCTTGATTATTTAATCAGCAAAATAAATCCTGCCGATTATCTGGAGGCGCTATTTAGCAGCGCCAGCTTGTACAATGGCTATAATATTCTGCTAGGCACTTTTAATGATCCTTGGTACTATTCAAATCAGAACGATAAAATTGTGCAATTAGGGACCGGCTCGTATGGTTTAAGTAATGCGCTTTTGGATACTGGATGGGCCAAAGTTAACCAAGGAAAGAAAGCGTTTAATCGTATTCTTGAGGATGAGCAGCTAGATACTGAAGCCTTGTTTAGCATGATGCAAAGCGAAACCTTGGCGCAAGACGATGAATTACCGGATACTGGAATAGGCTACGAGAAGGAGAAGCTCTTGTCGTCGATGTTTATTAAAATGCCAGGGTATGGAACAAGAAACACAACATTGATACTAAAAGATCGTGAGCAAAATGTTTCAATCGAAGAAAGAACTTTTGATAGCGAAGCAAATCAAACATCAACAGCAAACTTTACCTTTAAAGTCACTCGCTGAAAAAATTACGAATGAAAAAAAACAATGCCCAGTCAATTGGTAATCCATTACCACTACGATTTGTAAGAAGGACTTATCCGGTATTAGAGAAAACTGCTCCAAAGTTGGCTCACAAAATTGCCTATAATCTTTTTTTTACTCCGATGCGGTATAAGACACCTTCACGTGAATCACCAATTTTACAATCCGCTAAGAAACATAAGGCTTTAATTAATCAGAAAAACACTGTTTTTTATAATTGGGGTAACCCTAACGATCCTAATGTTGTGCTTGTCCATGGGTGGATGGGGCGAGCCAGCCAGTTCTATAAGCTGATTGAAAAGTTAGTTGAGAGCCGCTATCATGTCATTTCATTCGATGGCCCTGGTCATGGAGCCTCTGCAGGGCTGCAAACCAACGTAACTGAGTTTTCAGAAGCACTGAAACATATCGAAAACCATTTTGGTCCTATATTTTATGGGGTTGGTCATTCCTATGGAGGCCTTACCCTTATCTTTTCTCGTTGGGAAGGGCTTAATCTAGAGAACCTAGTGTTTATTTCCACGCCATCTATATCCGAAGATATTGTGAAGCAATTTGAGGAGAAGATAAATGCCTCCCCGGCTACGGGCGAGTACTTCCTGAAGGAAATTCATAAACGACATGGCGTACACTTTAAAGAAATCTCAGCGAGCGAGCTGATTACACACGTAGAGATAAACAAGCTCTTTCTGGTTCATGATCAAAACGATAGGGATGTCCCTATCGAACATGCTCAGCTCATGAAAGAACGATTTCCTGAGGCACAGACATTGTATACACAGGGATTAGGACATACAAGAATTCTACGTAACGATGACGTAATAAAACAAGTGATACTCAAAATCGATCAGATCAGACCATCACAACCAAAAGAATAATCAAAGTTTTCACACAAGGATATTAAGCAAATACACGTTATTTGTATAGACAATAAAAAGATCTATGGAGGATAAAAAATTAGTACTAAACGACATCCATGTAGCCGCTGGAGGACAAATGGTGTCTTTTGCAGGGTTTTCTATGGCCGTGCGTTATACTTCTGACATCGAAGAGCATATGACTGTGCGCAATGGCGTTGGAGTCTTTGATGTATCGCATATGGGTGAATTCATGCTACGTGGACCTAAGGCACTAGACCTAATTCAAAAGATCACCAGTAATGATGCCAGCAAATTATATCCTGGTAGAGCCCAGTATTCTTGCTTTCCTAATAACGATGGTGGTATTGTAGATGATTTAATCGTGTACATGATTGCTGAAGATCACTATATGCTTGTGGTCAATGCCTCAAACGAAGAAAAAGATTGGGGTTGGGTTACGGGTCATAATGATCTGGGAGTTGAGGTTGAAAATGCCTCGGATCAATATTGTCTTTTTGCTGTACAAGGCCCAAAGGCAACTGCAGTACTACAGAAATTAACTAATGTCGACCTTAGTGAGATAAAGTATTACCATTTTGAAATTGGAGAAATTGCAGGTGCCAGCGATGTGGTCATTTCGGCAACAGGCTATACCGGCTCTGGAGGATTTGAACTTTATGTAAAGAACGAGTCTGCGATTAAAGTTTGGGAAAAGCTTTTTGATGCTGGACAAGAAGAGGGAATTAAGCCCATTGGGCTAGGAGCAAGAGATACCCTTCGTCTTGAAATGGGATTTTGTCTCTATGGTAATGATATAGATGATACTACTTCGCCGTTGGAGGCAGGTTTAGGTTGGATTACTAAGTTTACCAAAGAGTTTACCAATAGCAGCTCCCTGTTAGCCCAAAAGGAAGCCGGAGTGAATAAAAAACTCGTTGGTTTTATTATGGAAGACCGCGGTATTCCTCGCCACGATTATGAAATAGAAAATGAAGCAGGCGAAGGTATAGGAAGAGTAACTTCCGGATCGCAATCGCCCGTATTGAGCAAAGGAATAGGCATGGGCTATGTAGATTTAGAGTATACAAAGCCAGAAACCACCATTTTTATTGCCGTTCGAAAAAGGAAGTTACGGGCTACCGTTAAAAAATTACCCTTGATTACCATTTAAATGCTTCGTGCAATCATCATATTCTCATTGATTGGTGCCACCGTTGTTCCAGCATTTGGCCAGACTTTTCTGGTACTGGAAAAAATGGGCACAAAAAAACGCTTTGAATATCGTATTGGTGATAAAATGGAAATCATGTTAAATACCGATGACTATTTTACCAAAATCAGGCTTCTTGGCTTAGCCGACTCCGCCCTCTTTACTGAAAACCTTGAAATAGATTTTTCTACGATAACCGCTGTTAAACTGAATAAAAACGCCAACTTTTTTAAAGTATCAGGCCCGGTTCTAATGTTTGCAGGTGTGGTGCTGTTTGCGATTGATTTGATTAACCAATCTGTTGTACAGGGCGGTGGTTATCAGTTTTCTTCTGGCGTAGCCATTGCCTCAACCACCTTAGTGGGCATAGGAGCAGTTTTTACTTTTGCAGGTAAGGATAAGATTAAACTAAAAAAATGGTGGCGTTTGCGAACAGTTCAAATTTAATACTACATTTTTGGCATCATTTTCTGCCTCTGCAGTCTGTTAACCACAAATCGTATTGAACGATAGGACTTTCTTAGGGCAGTTGTTGCTTCTTTTTCGTTTTTCCATGCCAGTTTTTCAATAAATTCAGATTTCTGCGGTTTCATCGCAGAGTCATCAAGACACTCCATGCTATACCATTTAGTCCGCTTTAGAATTGGTTTGTTTTTAATGGCATAAGTGTGCCAGGTTGTTGTAATGCGGCTACCCAGCTTAACCTTTACTTTAGTTTCTTCCTCTACCTCACGCACGGCAGCGATTTTAAAATTTTCGCCTTTATCTAATTTCCCTTTAGGCAAATCCCATTTTTTTAATCGGTAGATCAACAAAATCCGATCTTCAGCGTCCTGAACCACACCACCGGCAGCATCAATAATTTTAAAATGTGCCTTTAGTTTGGTTTTGGCATCTTCATACCTATTTGGCAATATTCTAAACGATACATCCTCATAATGGTTATTGAGCAGTTCATTAAGATAGCGCATGGTCTGTTTTACCGAAACATCCGTTATCACCACCGTACCAGACAAATCCTTTAATTCGTATATCTCATCACCCCGCAGAACAATTTTTTGGGAGAGAGGGTCTGCTTCGTCGAGATTTCTTAGAAGAAAAAACGGTGTATCGTTGATGAATAGGTTCATAATTAATCAAACATAAAAAATAATTATTCATCTAACCAAGAAGCTATTATTTTTACTTAAAATAATATTATGAATACATCGATATCGAGACAGGTAGCTGCTAAACTTTTAGACATAGGAGCGATTAAATTAAATCTAAAAGAACCTTATACGTGGGCGTCAGGCTGGAAGTCTCCAATCTATTGCGATAATAGACTCGCTCTCTCCTATCCGGAAATTCGGAGTTTCATTAAAGAGGCCTTAATAGGTGTCATTCATAATAACTTTCATGACGTAGAAGCTATTGCTGGTGTGGCTACAGCCGGAATTCCTCAAGGAGCGTTGGTGGCTGAGTCCTTAGGCCTCCCATTTATTTATGTACGATCTAAACCCAAAGGTCACGGAATGACCAATATGATTGAAGGGTTGATTAAACCGGGGCAAAAAGTGTTATTAGTAGAAGATCTAATATCCACAGGTGGTAGCTCTATTAAAGCTGGCCTAGCCCTGCGTGAGGCAGGCATCGAAGTTATGGGAATGGCAGCCATTTTCACCTATGGGTTTCAGCTAGCTACTGATAATTTCAATGAAGTAGATATCAAAGTTTGCACCCTAAGTAATTATAATGAAATGATCGAAGAGGCCGTAGCATCAGGCTATGTATCGCAGGATGAAGTTGCCTCTTTGCAATCATGGCGGGTAGACCCCTCGAATTGGGGGCAATAAGTCTATTTCTTTTCTGAATCTTCAGGCAAATCCTGGTCCGGAAAGTAGATTCGCTGTGTAGGGTATGCTAAATTTATATCCTTGTTTTCTTTAAACCTATCCAGAACTTCTTCCCAAATAATCTGTTCTGTGGTTCTGCGACGATGTGGTGTAATCAAAAAGCGCATCGATAACTGCACACCAGATGCTTTCACTTTCGTATACACAATTGGGGTGAGCCTGTTATAGAGGATCATATACTTCTTCGATGCTTCAATAAGCTTTTTCTCCGCAGTTTTCGTTAAAGAAGCCGCATGTTTGTTTACTATTTCCGTTAAGATTTCTTTGGCTTTTTTCCAGTTACTCTCGAAAGTAATGAGCACATTGATTTCATGCCAAATATGACTGAAACCTTGATTGTAGTTAGCCTGAGGCTCTGTGAAAACCTTACCATTGGGGATATGAATAATTCTGCCTGTGCTCTGGTCGGCGTCAACCCAATTGCCAATTTCGTTAATTGTAAACTGAAATACGCGAATATCAATCACATCACCTTGGTTCTCACCTATTTGTACTCGATCGCCTAGTTGAAAGGGCTTTCTTATCAGAATAAACATCCAACCTGTAAAATTGACAACTAAGTCCTTTAAAGCAATCGTAAGAGCCGCAGAAATCAGACCGATAAACGTGGCAAAAGATTCGATTTCACTTCCCCAAATAAAAACCAGAGCGATGAGGTTTAGCGTACCAATCGAATATTTAGCCGCTCTAATCCAATAATACTTATCACGCGCATCCTTTACCCTCCGACTTAATACAGCAACAACAACCCATCGCAAAATAAGCGAGAGCGCTATTACAATCAGCGATAGCACTAACTGATCCGCAATGCGGTGATCTAGACTAAAGAATGTCTCTTGCAGTTCATTAAAGGATTCCTCCATAGGTTAGGTCGTTAGTGCTTTCGGCTACTCATCCACCAGGTAGGTAAGCTCTACCCTAAATTTGGGATCGAGGGCCTTAAGTTGTTCTACTGCAGCAGAGGATAAGCGTATAATTACTTTATCATTTAGTCCTGTCTCGGGTAATTTGCCCACAATTCGCACAAAAACAACCTGATTGTTCATTTCATTGCGAACTGCCACTAAACTGCCTGATGGAATACTGCGGTGCAGTGCTAAAAATGACTTTTGGTCTCCTTCCCCATCAATACCCGCTGCAAGTCCGTTTTCAGAACGTCGTAATAACGGCTTCCGATCTGGGAGGTCTTCTGTGCTCCTCGTCTCCGCAACAACAGCAACAGGTGCGACAACAGCCACGACAGGCTCCGGTTTATCGTCCTCCTCTTCAGTTGGGGTATCGACTACCTCAGCAGTAGCGGGCACAGCTTTTTTGCCCTCCATTCCTACAACTAATTCTTGGCCAACAGCCAAGGATGTACTCTCAAGATCATTCCATTCGACCAACTCATCAACGCTCACCTCATAAATTCTTGCCACAGCGTAGAGACCCTCGCCCGCTTGCACAACATGGATACGCATACCATCAAGCACATAATCTGGTGGTGGTTTAGCCGCATTCCCTTTGATTACTAAAACTTGCCCAACAGCTAAAGTGCTGGAAAGCAGATCATTCCATTCCATGATTTCAATAACACTAATTTTATAAATCTGTGAGATACTATAAAGCGTTTCGCCTTGTGCAACAACATGTTCTGTTTGAGCAGTCACGATAGGCTTTGAATTCGGGTTATACGGAATACGTAGCATCATTCCATTATGGAGACCCGTTTTAACCTCAGGTGTTGCCTGAGCAATTGAATTCATCGAACTCCCATATCGCTTCGAGATTGCATATAGCGTTTCTCCCTCTTCAACTTCGTGAATAATGAATGCTTGTCCATTTTTATATTCCAATCGAACAGAATCTGAGTAAACCATGTCTGCAGCAGCAAGATTTACCGAAAGGATATACACTAAGAATAAAACGACTAATTTGTTCATAAATTCATTTAATCAATCAAATTTAAACATTGCCATATTAAAATAACTAAATTATTTCAACTGCTTTCGCTAACTTTAACTAGTTTAAATATGACAATGAAAATACTCAAAGCAATAATTGTGCTGTTTTTGGCACTTACTCTACCTAATGAACTGTGGGCACAAGAAAAAAAAGTGCTCCAGTTAAGTATTAAAGATGATATCGATCCCAGAATGAATCGATACATAGAACTTGGGCTGGAAGCAGCAAATCTTGGTGAATATGATCTGGTGGTTATAGAAATGGATACCTACGGCGGGCTGGTAAACGATGCCAAAGATATTGTAGAACGCCTTCTGGATTTTGAGAAGCCAGTCTATGTATTTATTAACAAAGATGCCGCATCTGCAGGCGCACTAATTTCCATCGCCTGCGACAGTATTTATATGGCACCAGGCGCAAGCATTGGGGCAGCTACTGTAGTAATGGGGCAAGGAGAAGCAGCACCAGACAAATATCAGTCTTACATGCGCTCCACCATGCGTTCGACTGCGGAAGAAAAAGGCCGCAACCCTGCGATAGCCGAAGCTATGGTGGATCAGAATATTGAGATAGAGGGGGTTACAAAAGCCGGCGAAGTGGTGACTTTTACCACCTCCGAAGCGATGAAACACGGCTTCTGTGAAGGTCAGGTCGATTCAATTGAAGAAATGCTAGCCAAAGCGGGAGTAGCAGAATATAAAATTCAGGAGTTCGAAATAGGGACCGTAGAGAAAATCATTGCCATGTTTCTAAATCCGTTCGTAAGCGGTATTCTCATCATGATTATCGTTGGTGGCCTTTGGTTCGAACTACAATCTCCAGGTGTGGGCTTCCCTATTATGGCAGCCATTACAGCGGCAATATTATACTTTATACCCTATTACCTTAATGGCCTTGCTGCCAATTGGGAATTAGTAGTATTTGTATTAGGGATTATTCTTATCGCCCTAGAACTGGTGGCAATTCCGGGCTTTGGGGTGCTAGGTATATCGGGTATCATTCTTACGATAAGTTCACTAGTCCTGGTAATGCTTGGGAATGACGTATTCGATTTTTCTCTAGTGCCTTTCGATAAGATTTTTGTAGCAACAGCAACAACACTTGGCGCTATGGTTAGCAGTTTTATCCTGCTCTTTTTTGCGGGCGTACAGCTTACAAATACCCAATTCTTTAATCGCGTTGCGCTCTCCACGGTTCAGAACCGATCGGAAGGTTATACAGCAAAATTTAGAAATGAATCATTGATGGGTATGGAGGGTACAGCTTATACAGTGCTTAGACCAAGTGGCCGTGTGCAGATTAACGATGAGATTTATGATGCCTACACGCGTGGCGAATATATTCTTAAAGATGATCCTATTGTGGTTATTAGCGAGGAAGGCACAACATTATTAGTAAAGAAAGCCAACCCATCAGCATGAAGATTTTAGGAATTATACCGGCTAGGTTCGAATCGACCAGGTTTCCAGGTAAAGTTTTAGCCGATATTAATGGCAAATCGATGATTCAGCGAGTTTATGAGCAGGTTTCGAAGAGTAGGCTGCTTGATAAGATTGTAATTGCTACCGAAAATAATAAGGTAGCTGAGCATGCAAAGTCTTTTGGCGCCGAAGTAATGATTACAAGCCCAAGCCATGCAAGTGGTACAGACCGTTGCGCCGAGGTTTTAGTATTGCAGAATGAGCCCTTCGACTATGTAATAAATATTCAAGGCGATGAGCCTTTCATTGCCCCGAGTCAGATTGATGAGTTAGCTGAAATTTTAGATGGGTCGGCAGAGCTAGCGACGCTAATCAAAAAAATAAAGACCTCCGACGAACTTTTTAACCTAGGAGAAGTCAAAACAGTTTTTAATAACAAAATGGAAGCTCTGTATTTTAGCAGGCAACCCATCCCCTATTATCGTAATGCTGCAGAGCTCGATTGGCTTCAAAATCATCATTATTATAAGCACATTGGAATTTACGGATACCGGGCAGATGTCCTTCAGAAAATTGCCGAATTACCCGTATCTGATCTGGAAAAAGCGGAGTCACTTGAACAACTCAGGTGGATAGAAAATGGCCTCACCATAAAACTTGCTACTACGGAGCATGAAAGTATTTGCATAGATACACGAGAGGACCTTGAAAAAGTAGTTTCGAACATTAATAAATACCTCACCTCACCTTAAAGCTATCATCATGGCATGGATTAAGACTATTCCGTATGAAGAATCGGAAGGAAAGCTGAAGAGTATATATAATAAGATTAAGGGCGATAATAATTATATCGACAATATTATGATGATCCATAGTTTAAGACCGAATAGTCTTGAAGGACATATGTCGCTTTATAAAAATGCACTTCATCATAAGAGTAACACCCTGCCCAAATGGCTTCTTGAATCAATTGGTGTTTATGTGAGTCTCCTAAATAATTGCACCTATTGCGTAGCGCACCATTTTAGAGGAATGTCTCGAAATATAAACGACGAATTCATTAGTAACCAGATTATGCTTGCTCTCGAAAGTGATGCACCAGATTTATACTTCACTGGCAAGGAACTTGCAATAATGGATTATGTAAGAGAATTGACCCTCACTCCGGAACGAATGACTAGAAAATCAGTTAGTCTACTCAAGGTTACAGGAATCCCTGATGGGCAAATACTTGAAATCAATCAGGTAGTAGCCTATTTTGCCTACGCCAACCGTACCGTGCAAGGACTAGGTGTTAACACTGATGGTGAAATTATTGGCTTATCGCCCAGTAACGACGATGATGCCGATGATTGGAGTCATCGCTAATAAGCTTAATTTCCTTCGTAGCTTATACGATAGATCACATCTGCATAATCATCCGAAACAAGTAAGGAGCCATCGGCCAGGGTAACAACGTCTACAGGCCTTCCCCAGGCTATCTGAGACTCATGGTCTAACCAACCCTCGGCAAAGACTTTAACGTTTGTGGCTGTCGCATTATCATGTTCTACCACCATCACCTGGTAGCCTGATTTTTTATCGCGATTCCACGAACCATGCTGGGCTACAAAGATATTATTGGTATAATTAGTTGGGAATGCCTGACCATCGTAAAATGTCATTCCTAAAGGTGCCACGTGAGCTGTAAAGTTAGCTGCTGGAGCAATGTAATCGGCACAATCCTTACCATCTCCAAATTCCGGATCCAATATGGTTCCACCATGGCAAAATGGATAACCGAAATGATCTCCTTCATTATTAACAACATTAAGCTCACACGGAGGAATATCATTACCCATCATATCACGACCATTATCCGTAAACCACAACTTTCCATCAACAGGATTCCAGTCAAAGCCAACAGTATTGCGCACTCCATTGGCAATAACCTTTGGTTCAGGATTGGAAACATCGATTTTAGTAATGGAAGCAAAGATGGGTTTATCTTCATTCAAACAAATGTTACAGGGTGCCCCTACGGGTACATATAAATAACCATCTGGACCAAATGCGATATATTTCCAACCATGATGACGCTCGGTTGGATACTGGTCATAAACAACAGTTGGCTCTGGTGGGTTGGCTAAATTAGCCTCAATATTTTCGTACTTAAGTATTCTACTAACTTCTGCAACATATAAATCCCCGTCTTTTAAAGCAACACCATTCGGCATCTTAAGACCTTCATCGATAATAAATATTCTATCCGCCACGAAATCTCCATCGGTATCCTGCACCGCATAAACCTTATCTTCTGCCCGATTCCCAACGAAAACGGTGCCCGATTCGCTAACCACCATAGAACGTGCATTAGAAACTTCTGCATAGATAGCGATCTTAAACCCATCCGGTAGCTTGATCTTTGCTAGATCGATCGGAAGTGGTTCTTCCTCACCACCTGCGCATCCATAGGCGACTATGACTAATAATGAAAGAAAAAATATTCCTGTAATTCGATGTATTGATCTTATCATTTCTAATTTGGTTTAATCACTTAAATATAAAAATATACTTTTGCGTTTATGTTATCAATCACCAATTTAAGCTATTACATCAGTGGCATGCCGTTATACGAGAATGCATCACTGCATATTAAACCAAAAGATAAAATTGGACTGATTGGTCTGAATGGTAAAGGTAAGTCGACTTTATTAAAGATTATTAATGGAGACTTGCAGGCAGATAGTGGGTCTATTGCCTATGCGAAGGACGTTAGTATAGGGTTTTTGAATCAAGATTTGCTTTCATACCAAACCGAAGATGCCATATTAACCGTGGCAATGGAAGCTTTTAAAGATGCCGTAGATACTCAAAGGGAAATTGAAATTACTCTCCATAAAATGGAGGAAGAATATTCAGACGCATTACTTGAGAAGCTTACAAGACTTCAGGAAGAATTTGAACGTTTAGATGGTTATTCCATGCAGGCGAAAGCGGAGGAGATCCTGGAAGGAATAGGATTTACGACCGAGCAACTGCATCAACCTTTAAAGGAATTTTCTGGAGGCTGGCGAATGCGGGTTATGCTGGCCAAGCTGCTATTAGAAAAACCATCCCTCCTATTACTTGATGAGCCTACAAACCACCTTGACCTACCCTCTATTAAGTGGATTGAGAATTATTTGCGAAGTTATGAAGGCGCAGTTATTACAGTTTCGCACGATCGTACCTTCCTCAATAATGTATCTGATAAGACTGTAGAGGTTGCTCATAGAAACCTTAATTTATACGAAGGCAATTACGACTTCTATGTTCAGGAAAAGGCCTTGAGGGCCGAGATTCAGAAAAACGCATTTGTTAATCAGCAGCAGCATATCAAGCAGTCGGAACGATTTATCGAACGTTTTAAAGCCAAGGCAACTAAAGCACGACAGGTTCAATCGCGTGTAAAAGCTTTAAATAAGTTAGAGGTGATTGAGGATGTTGTTGACGATCAGGCCGCTATAAACTTTAAATTTAAGTTCGAACAGAAGTCGGGCAAACATATCACCAAGCTTAAAAGTGTATCCAAATCATATGGTGATTTAAAAATTTTAGAAGATACGTCCGCCACAATAAATCGGGGTGATAAAATTGCCTTAATCGGGGCTAATGGTAAGGGCAAATCTACTTTGCTGCGAATAATTGCAGGCACTGAGCCTGTGCTTGGTGAAGTGGAGCCCGGGTATAACGTTATAACAGGCTTTTTTGCCCAGCACCAGTTAGAATCGTTAACTGTTGACAATGAGATTCTCGAGGAATTGAAACAAGCAGGCAGCAAGAAAACCGAACAGGAATTACGCAGCATTCTTGGATGCTTTTTGTTTAGCGGAGATGATGTATTTAAGAAGATTAAAGTACTATCAGGGGGTGAAAAATCGCGGGTCGCGCTAGCAAAAACATTGATTTCGGAAGCGAATTTTTTGATGCTCGATGAGCCTACAAATCATCTTGACATGCTATCTGAGAACATTATCATTCAGGCATTGCAGCAGTATGAGGGGTCTTTTGTAGTTATTTCACACAACCGCCACTTTGTATCGCAGGTAGCGAACAAAATCTGGTATATCGAAAAAAATAAACTCAAGGAATATCCCGGCACATTCGAGGAATTTGAATACTGGCAGGCTCAACAGCAAGAAAAAGCTGTTAAAAAACCAGTTGTTAAAAAGGAAGAATCTCCGAAGCAACAAAATCAAAAACCGCGAGACCTCAACGTAAAAGAGTTAAAAAAACTGCAATCTCAGCTTGCTACAAAAGAAACGGCTATCGGTAAAAAGGAAAGTGATATAGGTAAGATTGAAGAAGAAATGAGTAACCCGGCAAATTATGCAGATGCCGATAAGCTAGCAGATCTCACCAGCGAACTCAATAAGCAACAAAGTGAACTACGCGTACTCAATAAAGATTGGGAACATATTGCCGAGCAAATAGACGACCTAAGTAGCTAGAAAATTATTGAGGTGCTCACACGAATATTGCGCATTAACCTTTCTTCTACCGTAGTCTGGTTACTTTGCCACCACCATTCATAGTTGCGTGTAGTTTGCACCTTCTGAATCTGATAAGCAACTCCCAAGGTAACTTTGTTAAAGCGAAGACCAATTCCGGGTCTAAAAAAGACGCCTCCCTTCATAGCTATATTTCCGTTATCAGCCTCTGGAGAACTAGCCGTGGAATAACCTAAGTCGAGGGAATAAAAAGCAGACGTTCTTCTTTCAATCATATTCCCCGTAAAATGAATATACATGGGCAACATTAGATAATTACTGTTTATAGTTAGTGCAGTGGGCTCAAAGCCAACACCTAAACTCAGAAATGAGTTAAATCGATAGTTCGCAGCAACACTCAGGGACAACCCCATCCTGCTATCTCCAAAATCATTCGCCTGTCCAAAAAGCAACCCAATAGATCCATCGATATAAAAACCCTTAGGGAGCACAAACCGCGAATTATACATATAGTTTTTATGCCTCACAGAAAGAATATCTGCATAAGAAAGAATAGTCTCTTGATTTTCAGCCAGTTTAATTTTTATATAATCTCCTGGGATATTCTCTAGTACTGTAACTTTGAGCTTAGAGCCATCTTTAAGCTTTATACTACTATAAGACTGGACCTCCTGCGCATAAAGGCTAAAGGAGCTAAGTGAGAATATTAAATAAATAATGTATCTCATTGTACCGATGGGATTAGGCTTAACATTTTAACCTCGTTGATATTCGAATAATCGAACTGGTATAATCCATCTTTTCCTGTAAGAATTAGGGTTCCATTATATGGAATCACATCGTATGCGTTAAACCCAGTGATGTGCTGAATGAGATTTTCATCAATCTTAGATACATCGGAAGCATCGAAGATTTTTAAGCCGGCATCGCCCTCGGTAATAAACAATAGGTCCCCATCTATTCCTAATCCATACGGCCCTTCCATAGGATAAACGTGAAGAATTTGCGCATTCGTTATATCCGAAATATCGATCACATCCAACTCATTCGTAAAGGTTGCGCCGCAAAAATTTGTAGCGTTTTCTGAGCGAAGCGTTACAAAGGCGTAATCGTCATTTGCTACGACAGGGTCACAGGTACGAACATGCCTTACATCCGACATATAAGTAGGCATAGCTGGATTGTCGATATTATAAATACTCATGCCTGTCTGAGAGCCAATAAACAAATGGTTTTTGAAAGGGTAAATTGTTTCAATACCCCAACCAAGACTCAGCGGCTCATCCTCCATGTCTGGATTTTCACCGTCAGTAATATTAAATACGTTTAAAAAACTATCATCTACAGCATAGAGAAAATCGTTAACTATCGTAAAGCGAGCCATTGAACCTCCAGTTCCAATAGTTGGTCCCGTGGCGATATTTGCAAAACTACCAGAGGTATTGAAGGCAAGAAAATCGTTCTCTAAAAACATGATGTCAGGATAATAGCTCGTACATTCCTCACTTACTTCAATAATATCTCGTTCAATATAGCCTACAACTATCTCATCTCCCTGAGCATAGTAGCCAAAGTCGCTATTGTAATAAGGAAATACCTGTTCTACTGTATTTACATGGCTAATATTTAATGGGTCTGAAATATCAAAAACCAATAAATCCACATAACTGTCAGCATATAATTTTCCGTCTCTTACAGCCATATCTCTATTACCTGGAATATTTAAAAAAGAAATGGGTAAGGGATTCTCTTGATCCTTATTATTATAGAAATGAATGCCTTTTTCTGGCTCCCCCAAGAGAAGATAATCCTGATAAATATAGATTTTACCCTGCCCCTCCCTGGATTGAGGTGGGAGTACGGCTATTTGTGAGCGCAATTCTGTCATGGACTCGAACTGCGGTTCGTACGTACGATAGGAAGTTGTGGAAGTACATTGATCGGTGCAACCGTTCATCGTGAGCAATAGAATGATTACGCCAATTGCCGAACCAATATATAATAACAGGTTGCGCGACGAGAAATTAGAATTTGAAGCTGACATGAGTAAATTGGTATGTTTACTCTTTAGACACCATCGGTATGGAATTGGTTGGAATGGTTCTTGTTTTATTGGAATTGGTAGAATAACATGATGCCCAAATTAAAGGATGTAGGGTATCTTTCGCCACTACCGTTAATTGAGGTAAAGCCCTTCCTAAGACCAGTTTCAAAAGCTAGTGAATAACTGTCTGTTAGTTTGAACCTTATATCTAAATTCAATAAACCAGTAAGGCCATAAGGAGCATAATTAGTGTCTCCAACATTATTCTTCGCATCAGCATATTCCTGGGTAACAATACTATTACGGATCATAAAATCATTGCTTAGCCCTGCGCCGAGCCTCAATTTAAACTTTCGATCTATAATCGGATATTTAAGTACAACGGGGATATTTACAAACTGATTCTCCGAAATATAGCTATACGAGTCAGCTAAGAATATTGTCCCCGGTTTTATCGGACTATAGGCTCCCATTGGAACATATGTGCCATTATCATCGTAAACAATATTACTGGTTCCTGGTGCACGTTGTATCATGTAACCTAAACCCGAAATCAGACTCCATTTTTTACCTAATGGAATTTCCACGCCAAGGCCGATGTTGTATGTTGTTCCGCCCTCTTCCGATCTTATATCTCCCTGATTACTATTTAAAAACACGTTTTCAAAATCGGCACTAGCTGCAAACATTTCCATACCATTTACTCCATTGCTCACCGATCGGTTTCCGGTGCTAAGGCTCGCCAAAGCAAGAATGCCGCTCTCGGAGTCTTGATTTAAGGGTGTGAAAAATGGAATAATATAGAAGTCTGTTCCCAGATCATCGTCAGCTATTGTCTCCATATCAGATAGGGTTAACCGCTCAACTTCGGCGCCTACCATATGCACAGCTTGCTCATTTACTAGTTGCTCGTCTGGCGAGGATATTAAACTCTCAGATGCTTGCACTAATGCCCCACTACGCGTATTGTCTTCATCAGCCTTGTTTTCAAGTACTGGCAATTTACGATTAGGAGCCATGTGGGAATTAATTTCGCTAGAATCGGATGGCTGAGCACTATCAGAAAGCTCGAAATTATGATGCTGAGCCTCAAACGATGAGTTTCCTACAGTTAATGGAAACGCAAAAGCAATAGATACCGTAGCGGCAATAAGCAGAATGGTTACCCAGTTTCTCTTTCCGTAACCGCGATCCATCGAAGAGGCGATGTTTTCCCATACTGCCTCAGAAGGTGCAATAGATTTACCTTCGAAAGCATTTTTCCATTCATTATCATAGGATCCTCTCATATTGCCTTGGTTTTAATACTATTTTCATCAGCAACAATAATTTCCTGCAGCAATTCTTTAGCCCGATGCAGCTGGCTTTTAGAAGTACCAACGGATATATCCAGCAACTCTGCAACCTCTTTATGACTATACCCTTCAATAATATACAGGTTAAAAACCAGCTGGCAACCGACAGGTAATTCCTGAATAAATGAAATTAACTCGTTGAAGCTGTACTGTTGTAGTGGAATAGTTTGAAATTCCTTTTCCGTAAAGTCAGTTTGTTCCCACTGAATAAACCGGTGACTTTTTCTTAGCTGATTTAAAGAGGTATTAATTACAATCCTCGACATCCATGTCTTTAAAGATGCTTGGCTGTTAAATGTCCTCAGGTTTTTATAAATCTTAATAAAAGCTTCTTGCAACACATCTTCGGCTTCCTGTTGTGATTTCATATATCGCAAAGCAATTACCAATAAAGCACCAGCATATTGTTCATATAGCTCCCTATAGGCTGTACGACTCCCGTCACAACAGCGCTCAATTAGGTCTAGCTCATATTGACTTATTGGCATGCCTTATTATTGTTCAATTATATAGACACCCTTTTTTCTATAAAGGTTGGAAACCTGATACAAAATAGGGTAAATAATGAAAGGATTCCACCACGTTTTTATATTAATTAGCTCATTTGCCAATTCAGACAATAAATTGAGGCAAAATTTCATTACCTATCGTAAGGAAAAGCTTATCATTATAATTTTTAGGATACGGCACAAATTTTGCATTTAATAGCTCATGGTACGAATAATCTTAACCCTTTTAATCGCCTTATTTTTAAGTACAAACCTCTTTGGTCAACCCGACCCTTATGACTATCAAAACAAAACCTACGATAAGAATATCAGGACGGTTCAACTTTACCCCAATTCAGCCATTCCTAGGGCACAATTACTGAGTCCAGTTATCCCATTGAATAGCAATCAAACTTTAATGCTTGAGTTTGACGAACTATACCAGGATGAGTACACTTATCAAGCTAAGCTTGTACATTGTAATGCCGACTGGACACCCTCAGGACTGTCGCCCTTGCAATACCTCACCGATTATAATGAGTTTATCATAACTAACGCCGAGTACTCGTTCGGTACACTTACGCCCTATGTTCATTATAACTTCGAAGTCCCTCGTCCTATAATTTCGGGAAACTACCTCCTCGTAATTTATGCCGATGGAGATCCTGAAGATGTTATTATTACCCGACGGTTTATGGTTTTTGAACAATGGGTGAATATTAGCAGTGAAAATGAAATACGAAATCGAGGTAGCTATAGCCTAGGAAAACAAGAATTGCAGTTTGATATCAGGTATGCGCAGGTGGACTTAATTAACCCAATGGTCAACACCTCGGTGTCAATAACTCAAAATCAAAGATGGGATAATATTATATCGGGAATCAAGCCAACTTTTGCTAAAGAAAGCCAAAGAGTATTAGAATATAATCATTTTGCCGGGCCAACAACTTTCGATGCAGGTAATGAATTTCGGCAATTTGATATTCGATCCTTAAAGTATTTCGGCTTTCATGTGGCTACGGTTAAGTTCGAAAAAGATGGTGTAGATGCCTGGGTTGAACTAGACAGGCCACGCGCTGATTTAGCATATACCCTGGAACAAAATAATAATGGTCAGTTCTTCATTGAAAACCTGGAGCGGAAGATACCTGATATTGAAAATGACTATGCCCTGGTTCATTTTAGTCTTCAATCGCAAAATATAAATCAGTCAATTTATATTTCCGGTGCTTTTTCTAACTGGCTTTATACTAATGAGAATAAGTTAACTTATAATAATACCAGCATGGCGTACGAAGGCAGTTTTCTTTTAAAGCAAGGGCAATATGACTACCAGTACCTTATTTCCGATGCCGCGAATAGCAATACTATTGAGGGAAACAAAACGGATACAAGAAATAATTATGAGATATTTTTCTACTATCGTTCCCCAACATTGATGGCAGATTTACTAATTGGATATCAACGCGTTCGTTTAGGAGGCCTTTAAGATCAATGGCCTATGCTGGGAACTCGTAAGGCTCTGCGCGGTTGTTTGGATCTTCATTGGCTAAGTCAATCATACCAAACCCTTTATGGGGCAAAGCCCCTAGCCCATCGATAAACAAGATTTCCTTGAGTTCAGGAGCACCATAAAAATAAAAGGGAAAAGTATACCCTCGTGCATCATACTTCACATCCTGATCGTAAGTAGCGTAAACGCGAGAGTATTTCTTGTTATTCTCTGCAATCTTCGTGAGGTAATCTTTATCGGGAATTACTTGAAATTGATTAAATCCTGCCATGGTGGCCTGATCAAATAAGCCTGAAGATTCGGCCTTAACCATGGCGTTATCATACAGTTTGTCCGAAAATGCATCTGACATTGGATCAATAAATGCCGTTGCCTCATCACTCAAAAGACTCGGCTCAGATAATACCAGCGGTGAAAGACAAATGAACTTATCATGATCGGCAAGATTTGGTTGTCCTTCCAACTCCACCCTTTCGGCTTCAATAGTCAGATCACCTAATTGCAATGTGTTAAGCTCAAAGATATTAGCAAGTAAGTAGTTAATGAAATCCTTATTCCTTGAGGCAACAATGAGCGTGACCCTATTTGAGTAGTAATGGAGTCCCTTTCTGCTTGATTTAGTCTGACCCTTTAATCCTGAGAAATTGAATTCTTTAAACGAAATAAAATCAGGATTCCCGCCCACCATTAATGCGGCCTTTAGCATTTGTGCCAAAAGGTGCTGGTGATGAAAAGGGATGAATGCTCCCTTATTTTTAAGTAAAAAAATAATTCTAACCCTCAAAGCGGTTTTGGTTAGTAAAAAAAATCACTTAATGTTCGGTTATTTGGATCGCCTAACAACCTAAAACTGTATAAAAGTAAGTTATTTTTAGAATTATCAAAATTTATGGCGACTAAGGCCAATATCCGAAATCCTCTAAAACCGCTATACGTTAAAACGAAAATGCATCACATCGCCATCCTTAACGACGTAATCCTTACCCTCAATTGCCATTTTACCCGCTTCCTTGCAGCCATGCTCGGTTTTAAACTGCTGGTAATCCGGGATTTTAATAACTTCTGCTTTGATAAAACCTTTTTCGAAGTCGGTATGTATCACTCCTGCCGCTTTGGGTGCTTTCCATCCCCTTTCTATAGTCCAGGCGCGAACCTCCTGGGGACCGGCTGTGAAGTATGTTATTAGATTGAGCAATGAGTACGAAGCCTTTATAAGCTTACTAAGACCTGACTCTTTTAAGCCATATTCGTCTAAAAACATATCACGCTCATCTTTGTCTTCGAGTTCCGCAATCTGGGCTTCAATCGATGCAGAGACCATGACTAAGGATGAGTCTTCATCTTTTATTGCTTCTTTCAGGGCATTTACGTGAGCATTGCCTGTGAGAAGTTCATCTTCTCCAACATTGGCAACATAAATTACCGGTTTCGCAGTAAGCAAAAATAATTCAGCATATGCTTTTTTCTCTTCTTCGGAGTGCTTTAAAACACGCACATTTTTACCCTCCTTTAAGGTAGTAAGCACTTCTTCTAATACTTTCGTAGCCGCTTTTGCGTCGGCATCACCTGTCTTAGCAATTTTAGATAACTTGAGCATCTTGCCATCAACCGACTCTATATCTCGTTGTTGAAGCTCATAATCAATTACATCTCGATCAAAGACAGGATCGATTGCTCCGGCAACGTGCACAACATTACCATCTTCAAAACAACGTACTACATGCAAAATTGCATCAACCTCTCTAATATTGGCTAAGAACTTGTTACCCAGGCCTTCCCCTTTACTGGCACCTTTAACTAACCCGGCAATATCAACAAATTCCATGGTTGTTGGCAGCACTTTTTGCGGCGAAACTAATTCTTCGAGAATATGGAGACGCTCGTCAGGGACAGTAACAACCCCAACATTGGGCTCTATCGTGCAAAACGGGAAGTTTGCAGCTTCTGCCTTATTATTTGATAATGCATTAAACAAGGTAGATTTTCCTACATTGGGTAGACCTACAATACCACATTTTAGCGCCATAACAGTTAATTACTTAATCAGTGTTTAATTGAGGGTGAGCGGACTGCTATCCACTTACCTAATCTCAAAATGGCTGCAAATATAGCAATTCCTATTTAGCAAGTGGCATAAAAAAAGCCCTTGGAATCAAGAGCTTATGTTTTTGTTCTGGGGTTGGTTAATCCCATTTAAGGTCTGATTCAACAGCACTTCCATTTTCGGAACTAATGGTTACCTCCTCACGATCGAATTGATCAAAATCAACCTCCGGTAGAAGTTCCTCCTTAACATGGTTCAATGTACTATTCAATGCCTTCAGGAACTTATTAAAGTCTTCTTTATAAAGGAATATCTTATGCTTTTCGTAGGTATAGCCATCATCTTTAAACCTTCGTTTACTTTCTGTGATGGTTAAGTAGTAGTCATTAGACCTGGTTGCTTTTATATCAAAAAAGTAAGTTCTCTTTCCAGCTCTTACCCTCTCTGAAAAAATTTCCTTCTTTTCATTATCCTTATTCCCTTCCACAATCCTTCAGGTTATCGGTTATCAATTCGGTTAAAATCCCTTCTAAATAGAGCAAATGATTTGACTATTGCAAGTAGTAGATGGTATTATTTAACCATTTCGCGTTAAATGAAAAGAATAAACCAATAAAATTACAATTCGTAGATAAACCATATTAGTATTGTAATTGTGAAAATTGATCTTAAATCAGTACGTGAGCAACAGCTACCGCTCGATTTCTTGGCCAAGAAGTTGGTAGAAGGCTTTATTACCGGTTTACACAAGTCGCCTTACCATGGGTTTTCGGTGGAGTTTGCGGAACATCGTCTTTATAATAACGGGGAAAGTACCCGTCATATCGATTGGAAAGTGTATGCTAAAACAGATAAGCTATTCACAAAACGATATGAAGAAGAGACTAACCTTAGGTGTCATATATTAATAGATTCCTCCTCTTCGATGCGCTATCCTCTGGAAACACAGGCAAAACTTGAGTTTTCTATTTATGCCAGTGCTGCGCTTAGCTGGTTATTGCATAAACAACGTGATGCTGTTGGTATCACCTTATTTGCAGATAAAATTCTAAATCAATCTGAGGTTAGGTCTACGCAAAGTCATATTCATAAGCTCTTCATTGGATTAGAATCAGTTCTCAATTCTAAAGTCGAAAATCAGCAAACAGATATTCCCAAAGTACTGCATGAAATTGCTAATACCATTCATAAAAGATCGCTTGTAGTACTCTTTAGTGATATGTTTTCTGGAAATGCAAACTTCGAAGATATATTTTCCAGTCTCATGCACTTACGACATAATAAACATGAAGTTATTCTCTTTCATGTGGTCGATAAATCTACGGAAATCGATTTTGGGTTCAACGATAGGCCGCATCTATTCATTGACTTAGAGACAGGCCACAAAGTAAAATTGCAGCCATCTCAAATCAAGAAAAATTATGTTGCCCAAGCAAAATCTGAACTCAACTATTTAAAGAATAAATGTGGTCAACTTGGAATTGACTTTGTCGAAGCAGATGTTGCAGGTAATTATAACGATATCTTTAACGCCTTCTTAATTAAGCGTAGTAAGATGCGTTAAAAGTGTTATTCAGCGTGTAACTTAGCCTTCTTGGCAAGCAACTCATCTTCTGTCTCCACATTGTCTTCATCTGGCACACAACAATCTACAGGACATACTGCAGCACATTGTGGTTCATCATGGAAACCCTGGCATTCCGTGCATTTATCCGGAACTATATAATAAAACTCATCCGATATCGGTGTTTTCTCTGCATCATCTGGCAACGCTGTTCCATCGCTCCAACGCCATTCTGCATCAGGTTCGTAAATAGCGTTATTTGGACATTCTGGTTCACATGCGCCACAGTTGATACAATCATCGGTAATGATAATAGCCATAATTGATTCTTTTTCTTAATTGTGATTATACATTTGCATAAAAGTAAATACAATTATTTAGCTAGGCAACAGCGAAAAGAAGAATGACGCAAGAAGATAGAATTAATAGTTTGGCAAATCTGGGAGACTTCCTTAAGAACCTTCCTGCGCAGGAAAAAGAAGACATTTGCTCACTTGCCGCTGCCAAAAACGCATGGTTTACGAAAGAAAATATCGCACTGGCAATTGATGGTGTAGTGCATTATTTAAATAGAGCTCATCTGAATAATTGGTCACGTTTATACCATCAGCCCGCAGCCATAAAAAATGTAGGCATTATCATGGCCGGCAATATCCCTTTGGTTGGCTTTCACGACCTGCTTAGTGTATTAGTCGCTGGACATAAAGCAGTGATTAAGTTAAGCAGTCAGGATAATGTACTGCCTACATTCCTTATCAACACCCTTCTCAAAATCGATGATCGCTTTGATCCTCATATTGAAATAGTAGAAAAAATCGCAGCAGTTGATGCCGTGATAGCAACAGGATCCGATAATTCTTCGCGTTACTTTAAAAAGTACTTCGGCGACAAACCCAATATTATTCGTCAAAACAGAACATCTATTGCCGTTATATCAGGTAATGAATCAGAAGACGAGTTGAAAATGCTAGGCAATGACATCTTTAGCTACTTTGGAATGGGATGTAGGAATGTTTCAAAATTATACATCCCTAAGGGTTACGATCTAACTCAATTGATTCCTCATTTAGAATCGCATCAGGATATTCGCAACCACCCAAAATACTTTAATAATTACGAGTACAATAAGGCAATCTACCTTGTTAATAGAGTTGATCATTTAGATAATGGTTTTGCCTTATTTAGAGAGACCACTGATCTTGTTTCGCCATTGGCTGTGATCTATTATCAGGAATACTCGTCTCTAAATGAACTCGAACACTTCATCTCAGAGAATTCCGATAAGCTCCAATGTATTGTGAGTAATGAATTGAGTTTTCCTGGCTCAGTTGAATTTGGTAGAACACAGTATCCTGATCTCCAAGATTATGCCGATAAGGTTGATACTTTAGCTTTTCTGGTAGGCTTATAATTAGTTCCCGCCGGTTGGCCCACTATGCCGCCAGACCTCCACATTGCCATTATACACTACTCCATTCATTTTTACGGTATAGAAGTAAACACCTTCAGGAAGATTTTCGGCCTGCCAATCATTTTGGTAATCATCTGATTCGAAAACCTTAACCCCCCAACGATTATTAATCCTGACCTGCGCCGTGCCTGATTTATTCAGGATTTTGAAATAATCGTTATAATTATCACCGTTTGGTGTAAAAACATTAGGGATAAACAATTCAGTCTCAAAGATTATAGGTTGCAAAATTGGAAAGGTACAGCCTTTATCATCCTCTACCCATACGATATAATCTGCTGCAGGCAGAAGGGTAAACAAGTATGAATATTGCCCTAGCCTGTCTTCCTCCAAACTAATCCAGTCGTAAATAAGATTCCCATCCGCATCCTCGAGCTTAACCCGGAACGGCGGATCATCGCTCACAAAATTGATTACTTCAATTGCTCCTATATTTTGTTCTGGGTAGGTATTAACCACTTCTCCAATTTCTGCGGTTACACCTTCTAAGATTACCTCAACTTCTGTTGCCGGGCTCTCGCCACATCCATCATCTTGAGTCACATAATAGAGTGTAGAACCAATCATGGTACTATCGATATCAACACCTCCCCTTGGTGTAAAACTATTCCCTGTACCAACCATGTTAGTCAATGCCATATCCGAATACCATCGAATACCTACTCCTGGTGTATTCAGCGTTGGCGGTACAGAATATGCACAGCCTGTATACGAAGGCTGATCAGGAATTGGGGCAGTGCTTGTTGTTACCACCTCTACCGTAACTACTGCCGTAACCGATTGTCCGGCACAAGGTCCGGTGCCATCAACCTGATAAGTGAAGTTAAAGGTGCCATTGCCCGCTGTTCCAGGATTGAAGGTACTGCCTCCGATTAAAGCTCCTGAGTTGTCATCATCCGACCATGTCCCACCTGTATCGGGCGTCCCCCCTAATTGAGTAAACAAATCAAAAGCAGGATCTGAAATACACGTGCTTAAGCTATTATCTGTACCCGCATTTGGTTGAGCAATAATATTAATTGTATAATCAGAATCTGTACTTGTTAAGCATGCTATAGTTTGGGTATAGGTAAATATTGTTGTCCCCGGAGTAGACATATCTAGCTCAGTGGCAGCTGGTGTGTAGCTATCGCCGGTGTGAATCAAGGTACCTGTGGCCGATGATCCACTGTACCAGTTTACGACTGCTCCCGGCTCTGGAGTTGCTACTAGCATTGGTGCAACATTATTCTGGCAATCGTCTAGCGTTTGAGGCGCCAAAGGTGCTATGGAGCTAAAAACTGAAATTCCTACAAGACTATTATTTGCACAATTTGTTGGTGCAGCGCCAATAATATCAAGAACTAAATCACCACCAAGGGTTCCCCAATCGACTGTAATATTTTCGGTGTTCGTTGCGCTAGTAATAACACCATCACCTCCAACGATCGACCAAGCATAGCTTGCAGCACCGGCGGGTGCAGAATATGATTCTGTGGTATTAGCACAGACATTGGCTGGACCTGTAATTGTAGCATCGGGTAAACTCACTACATCAACGCTTACAGATTGGTCCGTGGTTATATTACAATCACCTTCAAAACGAACAAAATAGGTCATACTAGCTGAAGGTGCCGTGATACTCAGGTTGTTACCTGTGCCCACTGGTGTCGTAAAACCAGCGTCACTATACCATTCTGCTGTTGCACCCGTTCCTAGTGTACCACCAATATGGCTGAGTATAATGTTAGCTGGAACAGCGTCTTCACAATAAGTTGTAATATCTACTGTTGCAGAGGTAGGTGCTACGGACGCGTTATCCACAGTTACAGTTACACTTTGCTCCGCCGTATTGCCACATGATCCTTCAAAACGAACAAAATAAGTAGTCGTTGCTGTAGGAGCGGTCAGCATTAAGTCATTACCTGAACCCACATTGGTGACAAACCCAATGTCGGAATACCATTCAGCAGTTGAGCTGGTTCCTAGTGTTCCTCCTGTGAAACTTAAAGTAATATTCGCAGGTGCTGCATCGTCACAGTAAGTGGCAACATCAACACTTGCCGCTGTTGGCGCTGTAGATACCATATCTACATTAACGCTTATGCTTTGTGAACTTGTAATACCACAATTGCCCTCGAACCGTACAAAGTAAGTCGTACTTACACTTGGCGCCGGATTTATTAAAATATTATTGCCTGTCCCAATATTATTAGTAAATGAAACGTCGTCGTACCATTCTGCCGTTGCCCCCGTGCCTAATGAGCCGCCTGTGTAAGCCAATGTAATACCAGCAACAGGTAAATTATTATCACAATAAGATGGGTCAGAGACTGATGCACTAGTAGGTGCAACCGAGGCATTATCTACTGTAACCGTTACACTTTCATCTGAAGTTGTATTGCAGGTTCCTTCGAACCGAACATAATAGGTAGTCGTTACTGCCGGCGCGGCTATCGTCTGGTTGTTACCCGTTGCAACCCCTGTAGTAAACGTAGCATCGCTATACCATTCGGCTGTTGCGCCTGTTCCTATTGTTCCTCCTGTGTAACTTAAGGTGATCGTGGCCGGTGCTGCATCATCGCAATAGGTTGCGACATCTACATTTGCAGCTGTCGGTGCTATTGAAACTAAATCTACATTTACAACAGCCAAGTTGCCCAGCTCAATAGAACATGTCCCATTGGTAACCAACACATTAAAAGTGGTTGTTGTACTGAGCGCTCCGGTCGAAAGATTGATTGTTCCTCCTGTTCCTGAAATCGGGCCTCCAACATTAACGTCGCCCGCATCGTTTCTAAGTTGATAAC